>NZ_JANZKZ010000002.1:600000-864599 GCF_025770725.1 Sulfurospirillum oryzae
ATGTAGCTTTATCTTTACATGTAAAGGGATTATTCGCTCGCTTTATCTTCCAAAAGCTCTATGGGTTCAATATCGGTATTAAAATCTTGGTATTCGAGTTTGGCATCTTTAAGATTTTTAGTTGCCTTGGCACCTAAACGCTTTAAATTCTCCACACGACCCAGTATATTACCCGATCCCTCGGTAAGCTGTTTTTGAGCGTTTTCATAGCTGTTATTCAGTGTTTGAAGCTGAGTGCCTACTTTTTTGAAGCTTTCTGAAAAACCGACCATTTTGTCGTACATTTTGCCCGCTTCATCAAAGAGCTTCGTGGCAAGCGTACTCGACTGCTCACTTTGCCAGTAAAGATAAATCGTACGCAATGAAACAGTCAATGTTGAAGGGTTCACAATGGCAATATGCTTGCGAAGCGCGTACTCATAAAGTTTGGGATCTTCATTGATTGCAACTGAGAATGCCCCTTCAATAGGCACAAACATAAAGACATACTGAAGTGTGCCTTGTTTGTAGTGCGCATAGTCTTTGCTATCAAGCGTGTCAATATGCTCACGAAAAGCTTGCATCAGTGCTTTAGAAGCAATGTTTTTTTCCTCATCGCTCTCGGCCCTAATGAATTCATCGTAACTGTTGAGTGAGACTTTTGAATCAATGATGATGGTGCGTTCTTGAGGGAGTTTGATGACGACATCGGGACGTTTGGTACGACCTTCTTCATCTTTATAACTCTCTTGCGTCTCGTAATGCACGCCCTTAATAAGCCCAGAATATTCCAAAACACTCTCCAAGATCATCTCGCCCCAACTACCTTGGCTTTGCTTTTTACCTTTGAGTGCTTTGGTAAGATTTTCAGCCTCTTTAGAGATGTTCATTCCCGCTCTTGCTACCAGTTCAATCTCTTTGGAGAGTTCAGCAAATTTTTTTGTACTGTTTTCTTGGGAATTTTCAATACTTTTTTTAAAACCATCCAAATTTTCTTTAAAGGGCTTAAGGAGTGTTTCAAGCGATTTTATCGAGGTGTCATCAAGCTTTTGAAGCTTCTTTTCCAAATGCTGTTCCATAATGGCATTCAGTTTCAGTTCAAGTTTTTTACCCTGCTCTTCTAGGTCAAACTTTAGTTTTTGATTGCCCTCTTTTTGCGCACCAAGTTCTGCTTGAAGTTTCGCACTTTGCATGTTAAGTGCCACGTTTTCAGCGCCCAATTGCTCATTTTTCGCTTTGAGTTCTACAAGTTCATTTGCTTTTTCTTTGAAGCTAGCTCTAATCCATAGCCCAAACACCAACATGGCAACAAAAAATGTGATAAAAACAGCTAACAACAGCATCTCTTGAGGCATAAAAACTCCTAATGTAGTCTTACATGTAAAAAATTAATCGATATAAATGGTGTCTAAAATCTGATTTTTGAAGCGAATATTTTCCAAGTTTTGTTTTAAAACACGGTTTTCTTCTTTAAGGATCGAGTACTCGCCATAAAGCTTATTAATATCTCGACTCATATAGTAGATCTGGTTTTTGATGTAGATTTTGGGCAAAATAACCAAAAAAGCAACAAACATCACCATATACACAAGCAATAAAAAACGAAAATCAAGATTTTTCTCGACTTTCTGCTCGGCATCATACTGTTCTAAGAGTTCGTTTTTATCGCCCATTACGCCCTCTTATCTCAAATACTCTTAACTTTGCACTGCGACTTCTTGGATTTCTTTTCACTTCAGCATTTGTTGCTTCAATCGGTTTTTTACTAATGAGTTTTCCTATGCTGTGATTATTGCCGCACATGCAACGCATCACGGAAGGCAAACAGATACAATTTTGACTCCACAGTTTAAACGTCTGCTTCACAATACGATCTTCCAACGAATGAAAAGAGATAATTCCTACAATACAGTGCTCAAATTGCGCGTTTTTAATGCTTTCCAAAAGCTCATTCAAGACGCCAAGCTCGTTATTGACTTCGATGCGAATGGCTTGAAAGAGAAGCGTTGAAGGATGAATACTCTTTTTGCCTCCCACTTTTTCAGCCAGTTTTGAAAGCTCTTTTGCACTTTCTATAGGTGCTTTTGTCCTCGCATCGCAAATAAGCTGTGCCAGTTTTTTATATTCATGGATCTCACCATACTCACGCAAAATAAACTCTAACTCCTCTTTGGAGTAATGATTGATAACCTTATAAGCACTGAGCTCTTGTTTTGGATTCATGCGCATATCAAGAACATCGGAGTCAAAGGCAAATCCACGCTCTTTTTTATCAAGTTGCAAAGAAGAGACACCAATATCGGCTAAAATACCACGAATAGGCAAATTGGAATACTTTGCAATCACTGAAGAAAAGTTGCCATGATGAAACGACACGCGATCACCAAAGCGTTCTAACCGTTTTTGACTAAAGACTAACGCCTCTTCATCTTGGTCACATCCAATGAGTTTAATATGTGGATTTTGCTCTAAAAGAGCTTCGCTATGCCCGCCATACCCAAGTGTACAATCAATAATAACCCCTTCGTCAATGCCAGAAAATGCCGCTTTGACCTCTTCTAAAAGTACGGGAATGTGGGGAACGTTCACAGGGTATCCTTAATTAAAATGGCTCTATTATACTCAACTCAGACTTACAATCGCCTCATAAGCGACATCCATCATTGTCTCAATTTCTTTACATGTAATCACATAAGGTGGCATAAAATAAACAACATTACCCAGTGGGCGAAGAATAACGCCTTTTTTGAGTGCATACGTAAATATTTTTAAATTGACACGAAAATCTATAGGATAAACATCCAATTCCACTGCGGCAATCATTCCCATTTGGCGCACTTTTTGCACGTTAGGAAGCGCTTTAAAACGCTCTAGCTTTGAAGCAATTAAGGCAATTTTTTCTTGATTTTTCTCCAGTATAGACTCGTTTTCAAAAATATCCAGTGTCGCATTAGCAGCACTACACGCTAAAGGATTTCCCGTATAGCTGTGCGAGTGTAAAAAGGCTTTAAATTCGGTGTAATCACAATAAAAAGCATCATAAACTTTTTGAGTCGTAAGCACAACGGAAAGTGGCAGATAACCTCCCGTTAGTCCTTTCGAAAGTGTCATAAAATCAGGACTAACACCTGCGTGTTCACACGCAAACATTTTACCCGTTCGTCCAAATCCAACTGCGATTTCATCGGCAATAAGATGCACATCATATTCATCACACAGTTTGCGAGCAAGTGTAATGTAATGAGGATGGTACATGTTCATTCCACCTGAGCATTGAACCAATGGCTCAATGATAAATGCTGAAATTTGAGCTGCTTTTTCTTTAAAAATTTGCGCTAAAGCATCCGCTGCTTTTATGGCACTCTCTTTTGTCTGATCTTTGGGTACAGGCGTTTGAATCGTTTGCAATAAAATATCTTCAAAAACTTCTTTATAAAGCTTAACATCACCCACCGCTAAAGCACCGATAGTTTCACCATGGTAACTGTTTTCTAAAGAGACAAAAAAAGGTCGTTTTTGCCCTCTGTTTTTATGGTATTGAAAGCTCATTTTTAAAGCGACTTCAATAGCACTTGAGCCATTATCGGCATAAAAACATTTTTCTAACCCTTGTGGCGCTAAATCACACAATCTTTTAGAGAGCTTTACAATCGGCTCATGCGTAAATCCAGCAAAAATAACATGTTCAAGCGTTTCTAATTGCTCTTTGATCTTTTGATTGATGTAAGGATTGCAATGTCCAAAAATATTGACCCACCACGAGCTAACACCATCGATATAACAGTTATCATCAAAGTCAACCAAATAAACTCCACGACCACTTTTAATGGGGATCAAAGGAAGCGTCTCGTGGTCTTTCATCTGCGTACATGGATGCCAAATATATTTCAAATCATCATCTATTAACTTTTTTGTGTCCATTGTTACATTTTGCCTTTTTTTGTTAGGAGTTTCACGCGATTTATGGTTATTTAATAACTATATAGATAGAATTATAGCAAAATACGAAGTTCTCAAAGGGCAAGAATGATTACGTGGATGCAACGTCACAAGAAATATTTGGTCATCACTATCTGGATTAGTACAATAGCATTCGTTGGTGCTGGTTTTGTAGGATGGGGTGCTTATGACATGAACAAAGATCGCGCCGCTTCTGTCGCGAAAGTAGGTCATCGAACTATTTCCGTCCAAGAGTTTCAATCTGCTTATGCAACCCATTACAATTTTTACAACAACCTTCTTGGTGGTAAACTTACTCAAGAACAAGCTGAACAAATGGGACTTAACAAAATTGTTATGAATACTCTTGTTAATCAAGCACTTCTTTTGAATTATGCTGATGAAATTGGACTTCTTGCTACAAAAGAAGACGTTAAAGAGCGCCTTAAAAATACTCCAAATTTTCAAACAGATGGCGTCTTTAATAAAGATCTCTACTACACTATTTTAAAAGCAAATCGTATCAATCCAAACGACTATGAACATGGTCTTGAAAAAGAGATCCTAAATGCAAAACTTGAAAGCTTTTTCAAATTAGCTCCTTCGCCTAAAGAAATTGACCTTTTTGCTTCTGCTTTTTTTATGGAAGACCGTCTTGCCATTAGTGCTATAACGCTTGACGCTAACGAGGTCACTGTCAATGAAGAAGCAATTAAAGCCTATTGGGAAAAGAATAAATCGAATTATCTTACAAAGAAAAGCTATACGCTAGAACTTCTATCGCTACCTCAATCATCAAGCAAATTTGATGATAAGACATTAGAAGAGTTTTTTGCTCAAGAAAAACATAACTATAAATTTGAAGATGGCAAATTAATGAGTTTTGATGAGGCAAAAGCAAAACTTGCTATTGACCTCAGACTTAAAAATGATAAGAAAAGTGCGTTAGAAGCTTTCCTTGCTTTCAAAAAAGGCGAGATTCCAGCAACCGAAACCAAAGTTATCTTTGATGACGATACAATCTACCCTCTTGATAAAATCCAAATTGCCGCTAAAGATGAAGTCTTAAAACCACTTGTTATCAAAGACAACTACGTCATTATCAAAGTCAAAGAGATCAAACTTCCAGAACCTATGTCGTATGAAGTGGCAAAAAAAGATGCTTCACGTGATCTTTTAGATGAGCTTAAAAGTGCCACTCTTGAAAAGAAAGCTCAGGCAAAACTTGAGAATTTGACAGCAGGTAACGATATCGGTTTTGTTAGTAGAGATTCTGTAAAATCTATTGCAGGTCTTAGCGAAGCAAAAAGCGCTGAGTTTTTAAGTCACGTTTTTGATAACACAGCCAAAAAAGGTTATAAAGTTATTGACGGTAAAGCCATAGTCTACGAGGTTTTGGAACAAAAGTTGCTTAATAAAGAGAAAGCTAAGCAGTATGTTAGCATGATTAGTGAAAATGTTTTACAAGTGAAACAAGCTGAATTAAACCAAAATCTTATTAAAAAGCTCGCTGCTGTATACAAAGTCGAGCAATACTACAAAGGAAAATAGTTGAGCACTACGATTTTAGGTATCGACATTGGTTCAACCAAGATTTGCGCTATTATCGCTCAAAAAAACGATGATGGTGACATCAAAATCTTAGGCGCAGGTATTGCAAAGTCTCAAGGTCTTAAAAAAGGTATTATCACCAACATTGACCTTGCTTCAAAGTCGATTCGCAATGCACTTAATGATGCAAAAAGAGTCGCAGGTACACAGTACGAGAGAGTCATTGTTTCCATTTCTGGAGCATACACGAAAAGCGTTGATAGCAGCGGTATTGTCAATATTCCTAACCGTGACATTGGTATCAAAGAGATCAATCGTGCGATGCAAATGGCTGATCATAACGCCAACATCCCGAATGAGTATGAAAAACTCCATGTACTTCCTTACAATTTTAAAGTAGATGACCAAGAGTTTATTGAAGATCCTCTTGGAATGAACGGCGCACGCCTTGAAGTGCAAGTGCATATCATTACAGCCCAAAAATCATCTCTTAGCAATCTTAGAAAAGCCGTTAAATCAGCAGGCGTAGAAATTGATAATATCGTACTTGGTGGTTATGCTTCAGCTATTGCTGTTTTAAATCATGATGAGAGAGAATTAGGCGTTGCTGTCATCGATATGGGTGGCGCTACATGTAACGTGATGATTCATGCTGGCAACTCCATGCGCTTCAATGATTATTTAGGTGTGGGATCACTCAATATAACAAACGATCTCTCAACGGCTCTTCATACACCATTAGGTGCAGCCGAAGAAATTAAAATTAATTATGGCTCTCTCAAAAGCAACTCAAGCGAACTGATTGAGCTTCCTGTCATTGGCGATGACGGTTCAACCCATGAAGTATCACTCAATATTGTTTCTAACGTTATTTATGTTAGGGTTGAAGAGACGCTAATGATCTTAGCAAAAACACTTGAAGACAGTAGTTTTAAAGAACAAATAGGTGCAGGTGTCGTTTTAACAGGTGGAATGACAAAACTGGATGGTATTAGAGAATTAGCGTCAGCTATTTTTGATAATGTACCCATCAGAATTGCCAAACCAAGAGAAATGGACGGACTCTTCGAAACACTGAGAGATCCAAGCTATTCAACAGCAATTGGTCTTGTTTTATATGGCGGAGGTTACTTCACGCCTTATGAAATCGATTCTAACAAAAAATTACGTTACAAAGATGAAACCATTGAACCAACACGTCATCATCATCAAGAAACATTTGAAGAGAGTGACGATGTTGAAGAAAATGAAATTGGAACACTTCCTGCTTCTGATAGCAGTAATGCAAAAGAGAAACTTAAAGATCTCGCAAATATCCAGGAAGAACATAGTGAGGGTTTTGGCTCAAAGCTATGGAATAGACTGACACAATTATTTTAAAGAGGGGTACGAGGAATGAACGGATTTAGCATAGAAGAATCAAAATGTGTTTATGGAGCTAAAATCAAAGTTATCGGTGTTGGCGGTGGCGGTGGTAACATGATTAACCACATGGTACGAGAAGGTATCTGTGGTATCGATCTCATCGCAGCAAACACAGACGCTCAGGCCCTTGAAAACTGTTTGGCAAAGACCAAAATCCAACTGGGCAAAAAAGGACTGGGAGCCGGTATGCGCCCAGACATTGGTAAAGAATCAGCACTTGAGAGTTACGAAGAGATTAAAAGTTCTTTAGAAAAAGCGGACATTGTTTTTATCGCGTCTGGTTTTGGTGGAGGCACGGGAACAGGAGCAGCACCTGTTGTGGCACAAGCCGCTAAAGAAGTTGGCGCTTTAACCGTTGCTGTTGTAACACGTCCTTTTATGTTTGAAGGTAAAAAAAGAGCTAAACTTGCAGAGATGGGAATTAATGAGCTTCGCAAAGAGAGTGATTCAATTGTTATCATTCCTAACGATAAGCTTCTCTCCATCGTTGATGCTAAATTTGGCATCAAAGACAGCTTTAAAATCGTTGATGACGTTTTAAGCAGAGCTGTTAGTGGTATGAGTTTGGTTGTTCTTTCATCTGGACAAAGTGATATTAACGTTGACTTTGCTGACGTACAAACCGTTATGAGTCATAGAGGTATGGCACTTATGGGTATTGGCGAAAGTACAGGCGAAGATGCAGCAATTGAAGCGATCAAAAGTGCTATTGAATCACCGCTTCTTGATAATATGTCTATCAATGGTGCGCTTGGCGTCTTGGTTCACTTCCAAATCCCACCAAGTTATCCTATTACTGAAATCAGCAACGCTATGGGACTTATTCTTGACTGCGCTGATGAAGATGCTGATGTTATCTTTGGTACAACAACCAGTGAAGAGATGGCAGAAAATTCTGTACGTGTCACCATCGTTGCAACAGGATTTGAAAATAAAATCGAAGCTTCTAAAGAGCTCAAAATGCTTAATAGCAATCAAGAATCAATTAAAAAAGAGCGTATTTTACGTATGAAAAAAGTAAGTGGTGGCTATGAGGGACAAGATGACTATCTTGACATCCCAACTTATATTAGACACCAAATGGATTAATAAACACCTCTACACTCCCTCTTCTATGCAGAGGAGGAAGCTTCTGGCTTCTTCCTCTATTTTTGACTTAACCAACTTCGTCTTACAAATAATCCAAATTGGGCTACCATTAAAGCTTTCATAACCCATTCACTCTGCTTATGCATTGTAGCAAATGCCTCTGTTGTTGTTTCAATAGCTCCAAGTTGTTGCGCATGCACAATAAATGGCGTATAATAAAACAAAAACAGCCCTGTTGTTATGACAATAACGAAAGACAATAAAAAAGATAAAAAATCATAGTTTTTACGCATCATCCAGACTTGTACTTCATAAATAATACTGTAAAGTGCCACAAAACCGATGACAATATTCATCTTTAAAAAGACTTGTGTCATTAAGATACCACTTTGAAAATGCGTTAAAACACCCTCGCCTAGATATTTATGTGGGAAAAAAATGACAGGAGCAATAAATGCGCCTGCCGCAATTTCAACACCCATAGCAATGCCTAACATCGCCAAATAAATCACCATTATACTTTTCATCTCTTCTCCTTAATCCAAAATCCACGATCTAGCCCCGCTAGATCTTTGTAAAACGCTATGTTTAAGCCTTTTTGCTTTACATGTAAAGCAATACTCTCACGCTGATCATATCCCATTTCACACGCTAATGCCTTAACGTCTTTTTGCACAAAAAGGTCGATAATATGACAAAGCATCTCATCACCCTTGCTCCCACCATAAAGCGCTAAAGAGGGCTCATAAGAGAGTCCGATTCCTAGAGGTTCCGCATCTGCAATATAAGGAGGGTTGGAAACGATCATATCAATCTCTCCACTCACGCCATCTAAATAACTTCCTTCAATAAAGCTAATACGTTCACTAACGCCGTGTTTCTTAGCGTTATGCCTACTTACATGTAAAGCCTCACTCGAAATATCTACCGCTGTAAATCTAGCCTTAGGCAGTAAAAGAGCCAGCATAATAGAGATAATGCCACTGCCACAACCGATTTCAACAATATGCGCATTGGGCGAGAGTTCTTTAGCCAATTCCACTGCCTTATCGACAAGTATTTCAGTTTCAGGACGAGGAATAAGTACGCGCGCATCGACATCAAACTCTTTACCATAAAAACTTGCTCGCCCTAAAATATATTCAAGTGGCTCATGTCCAGCACGACGTTCTAAAAACTTTGTAAACCTCTCATCCACACATATCTCATCATCGTTATGCATCACTATCCAACTCATCTCTTTACCCAAAACTTCACCCAAAAGAATCATCGCCTCTTTTTGAGGAATATCCGTAACTTCGCGCAATTGCTCTGCACCTTTAGATAAAAGCTCTTTAATGCGCAAGAGCTTCTCCTTCATCAAAGTGCATTCCCAATTTTTTAAGTCTTTCAGTAAGCGGTGGATGCGTAAAGTAAAGTGCAATGCTCAAAGGATGAGAAAGCGGAAAACTTTTATTCTCATCTGCTAGTTTCACCAGCGCTGAACACAATGCTTCTTGGCTCTCGCAAGCACTTCCATATTCATCCGCTCTATACTCATTGTAACGACTCAAAAGTCCAAAAAGTGGCATTAAAGCAAACGAAACAAGAGGCGAAAGCAGTAAAAATAGCACCATGACACTTCCTGCAGATTTCTTTACATGTAAAGATTCAAAAAGCTCTATCGGAAGGTTTCCAAAGAGTGCGAACATGAGAAAAAGCATCAAAGCACTTGAAGCAATGTTTTTGAGAATATCTTTATGCTTAAAGTGACCCAATTCATGCCCTAGAACAGCTAAAAGCTCATGCTTTTCCAGTTTTGCAATTAAGGTATCAAACAATACAACACGTTTAGAACGCCCCAAACCTCCAAAGTATGCATTGAGCCTATTGTCACGTTTACTAGCATCCAAGCTAAAAACGCCACTACTTTTTAACCCTGCTTTTTGCAACAACGCCTCAATAGAACTTTTAAGGTTTTCATCTTCAAGAGGCGTAAGCTTATTGAATAGTGGAACGATAATAATCGGATAGATCATATTGATAAATAAAATAACCACAAAGGAAAATAAAAACCCATAAAACCACCAATATTCATACGCCATAATAATTGTGCTCATGACCCAAAAAAATGCACCGCCAAAGAGTACAAACATTAAAGCTGATTTGATCTGATCTAAAACAAATGTTTTGACATCAATCGTTGAAAAACCAAATTTTTTATCAAGTCCAAATGTTTGATAAAGATCAAAAGGAAGTGTGAGCAGATAATTCACCGAAATAAAGCTCATAACAAACACAATAGAACGAAGGACTTCATTTTCAATACGTAATGTCGAATCAAGCGTTGCAAACCCAAAGGTTATCCAACCGAAAAAGAGAACAAAATCAAATAAAGAAGTCACTAAAGAGAGCCTTTGTGAAGCTATCTTATAAGCAGCAGCCTTGAGATAATTTGAAGGTGAGAGAATAACTGCCTTAAACTCGCGTGCTTTACGCACGAAACCTAGTTCCATAAGTGCCGCATACATTTTGATTAAGAGATAGATGATATAAAAAAGTGTTATAAGTTCCAACATAAAGTGCGATTCCTTTGTCAAATTGAAAGACGTTATCATACCAGTTTTTCATCAATATTGTCTAAATCAATTTCATACAACGCGTTTGTATCAGGGGAATGTTATAATTCCAAAAAGTAATAAAATGGTCATATATTACTCTAAATATATGACCATTTTATTACGATTGAAATTCTTTAACAAAGGAAGAAAATGACAATTTCAAAACAACTGATGACTATGCTAGCTATCGCAATTATAGGTATCTTTTTAATCTTCGGCATAGCAATAACAAAGATGGATATAGTCTATGAAAAAGCAAATTATGGTAACGATAATTCTCTGCCAAGTGTTTTAATTCTCAATCAAGCCATCCAAGAAGCCTTTAGAGTGAGACTTTACATGTGGCAACATCTTGCTCAAACAGATGTGGCACAAATGGAAAAAATTGAAGAAACGATTGCAAAGACAAAAGCTAATATTAATGAAAATTTTAAAAAATATGAACCTATGATTTCTGATGACACAGACAAAGCATTGCTAGCAAAGGATCGTGAAGTTGCAGCTGCTTATTATGCCTTTTTAGACAAAGCAATCAAACTCTCAAAAGCCAATCAAAAAGATGCATCACGAGATTTTATACTTAATAATACAGCTATTGGATTAGAATTTACAAACGTCTTTGTCGAACACATGAACTATAATGAAAAACTCGCGCACGAAGGTGCTCAAATTGGTTTAGACACTAAAAAAAGCGCAAATATATTGATGATCTTTTTATCATTGGGTGTCATTATTGGTGTTATCTTTATTAGCGTACTTATCCGCAACAACATCATGCAAGGTGTACATCTTGTACGTGATAGCATTGGCAATTTTGTTCGCACTAAAGAGCTTAATTTCCGTATTAACTATGAAAAACAAAATGAAATCAAAGAGATGGTGGATAGTTTCAATTCACTGGTTACTACATTAGAAAGCACCATTGTCGATGCTAAAGCTTCTTCAAGTGAGAATGCTTCCGTTTCGCATGAACTTAGTACTACCAGCATGCAAATAGGACGCAATGCAGAACAAAGTTCTGCTATCGTCGAAAGTACTATCCATGAAATCAACACTATCAAAACCTTTGTTCAAGAAACAGCAACACTCTCAGAAAGTATGAAACAAAGCATCTCTACAGCTGGTAATCGCCTTGATAATGCTAAAGATGAGATTATTACGCTACGCAATGAAGTTGAATCGGCTAGTCAAGCTGAAACGGCTCTTGCCCAAAAACTTGAGCAGATGAGCCATGATGCAGAACAAGTCAAACAAATCTTAACGGTTATCTCCGACATTGCTGACCAAACGAACCTTCTAGCTCTTAATGCAGCCATTGAAGCGGCACGTGCAGGTGAACACGGACGAGGTTTTGCGGTTGTTGCTGATGAAGTACGAAAACTGGCTGAGAGAACTCAAACTTCATTAACAGAAATCAACGCAACCATCAATGTCATTGTCCAATCCATTATTGACTCGTCAGAGCAGATGGGAAGAAATGCTAAAAACATCCAAAGGCTTTCTGATGTTTCAAGTGGTGTGGAAACAACCATCCTAGGAACAACACAGGTCATGCAAGAGAGCGTTGCAGCAGTGACAACCAGTGCTCAAAACTCACGAAAAATTTCACAAGATACTGACAAAATCGTTGATATGGTTACCAACATCAATACTCTAACAAGCCAAAATGCAAGAAGTGTTGAAGAGATCGCAGCAGCAGCAGATCATCTCTCACGTTTAGCTGAAAATCTTAACAACAAGCTCAATCAGTTCCGCTCATAATCTACTTCTTTACTGGGTAAAGCGTTCAGGCTTTACCCAACTACTACGCATTTTCATCTTAATGGTATAATACGCGCAAAATAATGGAGACTTCTTTTATAAGCCTTGAAAAGATAAAGAGTTTGTTCAGAGTGCGTTAATTTTTAAAACTAAAAATTGAGCCATAGCCAAAGCTACGGTGATATTTTTAGTTTTGAAAAGTGATGTGCTATGGGCAATACTCTTTTTTCAATGGCTTAGGAAAGAGGTCTAATAAAATAAGGTACTTAATTTGGCACTTTTAGATTTAATTGGCATCAACAAAGCTTATGAAACTCAAAAAATTTTAACTGACGTTGATTTTTCACTCCACGAAGGTGAACGCGTTGCAATCATTGGCAAGAATGGTGGTGGAAAATCAACCCTTATGAAGATTGTCTTTGGCATTTTGGAAGCTGATGAAGGCAGACGAATCGTTCAAAAAAATATTAAAGTAGGCATGTTAGACCAAACCCCTCGTTTTAAAGAGGGAATGAATGTTAAAGAAGCGATCGAAGAAGAGTTGAAAGAACTCAAAATGGCGAGACTTCGTTATGAGGAGGTCATCAAAACATTAGAGCATGATTATCATAATGAAGTACTACTTGCAGAGCAAAGTCAACTGGTTACCTTTTTGGACTTACATGATGCGTGGAGTTTGGATGAAAAGATCGAGCAGGTCTTGCAAGAATTTGATCTTAAACAATTCGAGCAAAGTGATGTCAACCTTTTAAGTGGTGGTGAGCAACGCCGTGTCACACTTGCAGGGCTTATTCTTCAAAAGCCTGATATTTTGCTTCTAGATGAGCCAACCAACCATTTAGATGTCTATATGGTTGAATTTTTAGAGCAGATGATTTTAAAGTCTAGGTTCACCCTCCTCTTCATTTCGCATGATCGCTATTTTATCGACCATTTAGCAACGCGTACCATTGAAATCGATGATGGAAAAGTGAGGAGCTTTGAAGGCGGTTATGAAAATTATCTTACATGTAAAGAGCAACTCATCCTTTCTTTGCAAAAGCAACATGAGAATCTACTCAAATACCTCAAAGGTGAAGAGGAGTGGCTAAGACGTGGTGTAAAAGCAAGACTCAAACGCAATGAAGGGCGTAAACAAAGAGTATTTGAACTGCGAGAGTCTGCTAAAAAGAATCCTTCTTTGGTACGAAAACTAAAGCTTGAATTGGAGAGAGAAAAGCATAATTTCAATGGTGAGAAAATCATCAATAAACAAAAGATGCTCTTTGAAATCTATAATATTCATAAAAAACTGGGCGATAAACTCCTCATTAAAGACTTTAGTACACGTATTTTACAAAAAGATCGCATTGCTATTGTAGGTAAAAATGGTGCGGGAAAATCGACTTTACTGAAAATTTTACTGGGTGATTTGAGCGTTGATAGTGGTACTTTTAACCGAGGAGAGTTTAAGATTGGTTATTTTGATCAACAACGTATGATGCTAGATGACAACAAAAACCTAATAGAAACTTTTTGTCCCAATGGTGGAGACCGTGTCGATGTCAAAGGCAAAAATTTACACGTTTTTGGCTACCTCAAAGACTTTCTCTTTCCCAAAGAAGATCTGAACAAAAAGATTGGTATTCTCAGTGGTGGTGAAAAAAATCGTGTGGCTTTAGCCCTGCTCTTTTCACAAGAAGTAGATTGTCTCATCCTTGACGAGCCAACCAATGATCTTGATATTCCAACCATCAATATATTAGAAGAGTACATCCAAAGTTTCGGCGGTGCTGTTATTTTTGTTAGCCATGACCGTTACTTTGTCGATAAAATTGCAAGTAAACTCTATGTCTTTAAAGGCGAAGGGATTATTGAAGAGAGCTATCAAAGTTACAGTGAATACCTAGAGATTGAAAAAGAGATCAAAGAGCTCGATGCCATGGAGACAAGTCAAGAAGCTCCTTGGATTAGTAAAGACGAAAATAAAACACAAAAAGCAAAAGAGAGTGTTCCAACCAAACTGAGCTACAAAGAACAACGCCTACTTGAAACGCTACCACTGCAAATTCAAGCGCTTGAAGATGAGATTGCTACTACGAAAAAATGCCTTGAAAATCCTGAGTGTTACCAAAAAATTGGGCTTAGTAAGCTTAGTCAAACGTTAGAAGAAAAAGAGGCACTCTTAGAGCCAATGATTGAAGAGTTATTAGAAATAGAAGAAAAAGCAGAACTTTGTAAAAAGTAAAAGCACCGATGGTGCGTGGGCACTCTGCCGAAGAGAACCTAGTGTTAACGTAGTCTTAAAAGCTTTGCTTTAAAGGTGTGTTTAGAGTTTTGTAAGAACTCTAATGATAGTAGAGTCAAAGAGGCTAAAAAGCCTCCTTGCATTTAAGCTTTAAACGTTGAAAGCGTAGAATCTAGGTTTTGAGAAGACTCAAGCATCGTTTGTGAAATACGTGAAAGCTCTTCGGCAATTTTTTCATTGTTATCAGATAAACTTAGTGTTCGTTTCATCTGTTCCATCATCTGATTGGTGAGGTGGGAAATCTCAACAACCTTTTTCGATGCTTTCTTAGACACATCAATTGACTCTTGAGTACGATCTTTGGTCTCTTCAGTAGCATTTTGAACATCAAATGCATTTTGAGAAATATGACTGATATTTTCAGCATTGACTTCCATATTTGCGCTTAGTTGCGTCACACCTTGAACAATGACACTAATCGTTGCATCAATCTCAGCAAGTGATTTTTGTGTACGCTCTGCTAGCTTTCTTACCTCGTCAGCCACAACCGCAAACCCACGACCATGTTCACCTGCACGAGCCGCTTCAATCGCTGCATTAAGAGCTAGAAGATTGGTTTGATCAGCAATATCTTTAATCATTGCCAACACACCTTTGATCTGGTCAGTTTGTGAAACAACATTTTGAATTTGATGCGCCATATCTTGCTCTTGTTCACTCGCATCATTGATCTTCTGAACCACATCATTAAGGGCTATACTCATTTTTTCCAACACGCTAAATGATGCGCTATTGTCTTCTACTGTGTGAATGGCAAGCTCTTCGGAGAGATCCAAATCAGCTTCAATATCTTTCATAAGATCAAAGGACATCTTGATTTGATGGGCTTGATCTACAACACCTTTGGAAAACTCAACGGCATTCGCATTAAGTGTTTCGCCCGTATGCTCAACACCTTGTGAAATTTTTTGTGAACTTAAAATAATCGACTGAATTTTTTCAATAAATATATTGATATATTTTGCAATATCACCCATTTCATCTTGGCTTTTAATATGCACACGCGCTGTCAAATCTCCATTACCACTCGAAAGATCTTTAATTCTCTCAAGTAGAATTTCCAATGGATTACCCACAACCCGTTTAAGTACTAACATAATAAGTACAGAGGTGACCATTAATGAGACCGCAAAAATAGTGATAAGCTTCCAGCTTACAGCCCCAATATACGAATCTATGTCAGCAAACGAAAACGTCATATCCATAACACCTAAAACATCGCCTTTTTGAGAAGTCGCATGACATGCTAAACAGTCCTGCTCTGCTACTAAAGGTTTCAAAAGTCTTAAACGGTGACCTTTATCATCATCAAGGGTAACACTATGTTGTACTGGATTTTTAAAAATATCCATAACGGCTACATCTGTTGATGGTTTGGCGCTAATACCAAACGTATCAATAACCACTTGAGATTGATGAATTTTAAGCTCTTTAATCCCTTTCATCTCACCTGCATCTTGCAATGACTTTTCAATCAAAGCACGATCGCCCAAATTCATTGCGGCGCGCACGGTTTGAAAAACAGATTGACTCAACAAATTGAGATTATTCTCACTCTGAATTTGAGAAGACTTTTTAAACTCACCTACAATAAAAAACTGTAAGATAATAAAACTACCGAGTAACAGAGGGATAAGCGTTAACCCTATTTTTAAACCTATGCCTTGTCGCATGTATACGCCTTTCTGACATTCATGATCTCAACTAAGTTCATGTCATCTAACATCGCATAAAGCTCTTCGCTTCCTACGTTTACATGTAATGTCATTTTATCCATTTTAATTGATTTAATTAAAAAACCAATGACGGAAGAAGTAATGATAAAAGAGTCTTTAATCATGAGATTGATGATAGCATCGGTGTGTTGCTCGTGAGTCTTTCGGATAGCCTCTTTAATCGCCTGTGCATTTGCAATCGTCTTAATCGTGCCTGCAATAAGAATATCTACATGCTCACGATGCACTTTAATTACTAAATCCATTACGCCTCCACAAAAACAAAAAATCAACTTTCATTATAGTATATATTTGTTTATTTTAGAAATTAATATATTATAAAAATGACACTAATTAGCCACACAGTTCCTTTTTGACACGTTCACTTGCCATAGTGATATTCCAAGCAGGTTCCCAAACAATTTCTATTTCACATGTTTCTATACCATCAATTTTTAAAACAGCATCCTTAGTCCATTGTTGAATGAGTTCATGCAATGGGCATCCTTTTGTTGAAAGTGTCATCGTAACATAGACATTATTCGCTTCAATTTTAACGCCATAAATAAGTCCTAATGAAACGATATCAAACCCTACTTCTGGGTCAATCACGGTTGAAATAGCATTATAAACATCTTCTTCTGTAACGATCATTGATTACTCCTTAATATTATAATTAAACGCATGTGCAGCATTAAATGCTACTAAGATTAATGAAGTTAGGAGCAACACACTTCCTAACAAAAAAAGTTTTTCTAACTGCATTAAAACACCGCCACTAAGCATTATGACTGAGACAAAAAGCATCCATGTTTGGGTATTGGCTACTTTCGTATGAATCATCTGATGTAAGAGTGGCACCTTCTGTTTTCCAACCAAGGGTGAAAATTTCTCATACCAAATTAAAAAAGGTAAAATTTTATAAATATGACCAATAATAAATGACAACAAAAAGCCAAAAAAGAAAAGTACTCCTGCAAGTATTCCTATTGCACTGTTACCAAAAGTAAAGTAAGAAGCGTAACAAAGAACAGAACCAACTAAACAAAGAAGAGCAAAAACAACATTTTTAACCCAATAATCATTTTGCTTGCGTACTCTTTGTTTAAAAATAATTGCCATTTGCACAATAAAACACAAAATTCCTGATGCGATTAGCCCAAAAGCAATAGCTTGTATAAAAAAAGGAAATGGAGCAATTAGAGCAATCATACCCAACGCTACTCCAATGCTATGTAAGTACAATGCTGCATGAATCCACTTCTCTTCAAATCCATGAGAGAGTGAAAACATAGGAATCAGCACCATTGAAACACCCATCACGATCATCATTACAAAACCACCAAGTGTACCTATAATGTGCGCTTTAACCCATGCATCAATATCAATCACTAAAAGACCATGTCCTAAACTAAGACCTATAAGTAGCCCTAAGCTCACGGAAATAAACAAAAAAATCGTACCGATAAGTAAAAATTTGCTTACAAGTGTAATAGTTTCTAAACGATAAAATGTCAAAAAGACATTGAAACAAAAAATGAGCATCGAAAGATAAGTGATTACCGCACCATAAGGAATAAGCAAATGAAGCTCTGCAAAGGTAAATCCACTCACCATCAATGAAAAACCAACAATGTACATGTAAAACTGAATATAGGCAAAATCTTTAGAAAAAATAGGTGCTTCAAGAACAACCGGTAAAAGCTGGTACATTGCCCCAAAAATGATCATCATCACAAAACCAAGTAAATACAGATGCGAAAATGCGGCTAATGATGAGGAAATAATATAACCTGAAATATCAGAATTCATAAACAAAAGTGCGACACCGCTAAGGCTCAAAAAGAGTATCCCTGCAATAAAAAAATGCGCTACCAACACAAAAGGTGGTGCCATCTCTGTGGCAAGTGAGACTTTCATCTCATCAACCAGCGCAATGTTTTTGGCTTAAATCAACTTTATCACTCATTCCCTCTTTGTAGGAAAAGATAAGTTGGAGTTTTCCACCTTCAAGTTCGGTAACATCAATGTCGTAAAAAGATTGCACTTTAGCAAGCAACCCAATAGGTGAACGATGGTTAATCATCACCACTTTTTTATGAGCATTATCTAAAAGCTCAAGTGCGATCATCGCATTGACCATTGGCTCTGGCGGTGCGCACAAAGAGGTATCAAAGCTAATATATTCTATACCATCTCTTATGTAAGAGAAAAAAGGAACGGTTGCATTTTCTACATGTAAAAGTTTTGCTTCTTGTGGATAATTGTCTGGAGTCATCATCGTTTCATCCTTATGAATTTTAATGAAACTATAATGCAAAGAAAAGATTATTTCCTTAATCTACATCAAGAAAAAGAGAAATATTGTCTTAATTAAAAAAATTGAAGATGAGAGCCCTAAAAAAGGCTCTCATGGAAGATTTTAGTGTAAAAAGTGTCTAACACCTGTAAAGTAGAGTGCCATACCATGTTCATTGGCTGCGGCTACAACTTCGTCATCTCGAATACTTCCACCTGGTTCAATGATCGCTTTAACCCCAGCTGCTGCTGCAGCATCAATGCTATCGCGGAATGGGAAGAATGCTTCACTCGCAAGGGCGGCACCACTTACATCAATGCCCATATCTTCTGCTTTTCTAAGTGCTGCTTTAGCGGCATCAACACGACTGGTCATACCCATACCAATGGCCACCATAGCGCTATCTTTAACATAAACAACACAGTTTGATTTTGTTAAACTTGCCACTTTATAGGCAATTTCAAGATCACTTAGCTCTTGTTTAGAAGCTGTTCTACGAGTCAAACATTTTGCATTTTTGATCTCATCATCATTTACCATGTCGCTCTCTTGGAACACAAACCCACCATCAACGTGCTTAAAGTCATACGCGTCTTCGCTCAGAACAAGGTATTTGCTCTCTTGCGTAAAGATTTTGATACGTTTTTTAGCATCAAAAACATGTAACGCATCTTCATCCACATTGGCAGCGATGATGACTTCCACAAAAATCTCATTGATTTTCTCTGCAAGTGCTTTATTCAAAGTTCCATTGATCGCCACAACACCACCGTACGCTGAAACAGGGTCACATTTAAGTGCTTTGATATAACTGTTTAACAGATCGCCACCAATAGCAAAGCCACAAGGATTGGCATGTTTGATGATACACACCGCTGGAGCGTCACCAAAGGAAGCGGCAATTTTAACAGCCCCGTTAATGTCTGTCATATTGTTAAAACTAGCTTCGCCTTTGAGTGTTTTAAAGTTGTTCGTAAAGAAGTAGTCAAACTCGTACAATGCACCTTTTTGGTGTGGGTTTTCACCATAGCGAGTATCGAACGCTTTGGTTCCAACGATAAATTGTTTTTCACCAAAACCGCCGTTGAAGCGTTTGTTCATGTAATTGGCGATCATGCTGTCATAAGCACCGGTGTGCTCGAACGCCTTAATCATCAAGTCTCTTCTAAATTCTAAACTGTTTGATCCAGATTTGAGTGCCTCGATGACTCTATCATAATCTAAAACATCCGTAACGATCATAACATCTGCAAAGTTTTTTGCAGCACTTCTTACCATCGCAGGACCACCGATGTCAATATTTTCGATAATGTCATCAAAGTCATCTGTCTTTGCAATCGTCTCTTTAAACGGATAAAGATTGACACAGACCAAATCAATTCCCTCAATACCATGCTCTTTTGCCACTTCAACATGTGCAGGCAAGTCTCTACGATGCAAAATGCCTCCGTGAATCATAGGGTTGAGTGTTTTCACACGTCCGTCAAACATCTCAGGAAATTTAGTCACTTCACTGATTTCAAGTGCTTTCACACCCTCTTCTTTTAAAAGTTTATAGGTTCCACCCGTTGAAATAATTTCAAAGCCCAATGCCGCCAAATCCTTGGCAAACTCCACGATTCCCGTTTTATCACTGACACTAATTAACGCTCTCACGCACTTCCTTTTTGACATGTTAAAGATTTGTTTATTTATTTATTTTACAATACGTTGGTTTTAGTAACGATTAAATACAATACGCAAATTTTCCGGAGCAATAAATGACCCCATCACAAAACACGTCAAACCTCACATGGACACTTCTTTTTCTCTGTTGGTTGACGGCCATGATCGCAACACTTGGAAGCCTATTTTTCAGTGAAGTCATGCTTTTCCCGCCCTGTGTTATGTGTTGGTATCAACGCATTTGTATGTACCCTTTAGCTATTATTTTTCTCGTCGCACTTTTAAGTAACGATAAAAATGTTTTTAAATACGCTATGCCACTTGTTCTCTTAGGGCTTTTCTTTGCCATTTATCAAAATTTGCTCTACTATGGCATTTTGCCTGAAGCCGCAGCGCCATGCTCACAAGGTGTTTCTTGTACGAGTGATTATATTAACTGGTTTGGGTTTATCACCATTCAATTGCTCTCGCTTGTTTCTTTTGTCACAGTTTTCACCCTACTCATCTTTTTAAAACGAAAGGCTTCTTAACTCATGAAAAAACAGACACTTATTATTGCTTCACTCTTTACACTTGTTCTTCTCTTTGTCGGAGGAAGTTATCTTTATAAAAATGCTGACCATAGCGTTACTGGAGAAAAGACAACTGCGCTAATGCGCCCACACGCTTATGTTCTAGGAAATCCTAATGCTAAAACAACCATTGTAGAATTTTTTGATCCTGCTTGCGGTACATGTAAAAGTTTTTACCCCTTTGTCAAAAATATTCTCAAACAAAATCCTGACAAACTAAAGCTTGTTTTACGTTATGCACCCTTTCATACCGATTCATACTATGTTGTACAAATGATTGAAGCGGCACGATTACAAGGCAAATATCTTGAAGCCATTGAAGTCATTTACAAATACCAAGATAAATGGGCAAGCCACGGCACGCCCAATATTGGGCTCATTTGGGGATTTTTACCTGAGGTGGGAATTGACATCGATAAATTAAAAGACGATATGAAAAAACCTGAGATCGATGCGCTCATCAAACAAGACATCGCCGATACGAAAACACTTGGTGTCAATGCAACACCAGAGTTTTTTGTCAATGGAAAGCCACTCACAAAGTTTGGATACAAAGAGCTTCAAGCACTCATTGAATCCGAGCTTTAAGAGCGATTACCCCTGTTTTGGAGGCATGATTTCATTGTAACCATGAAGTCTAATGTCACGACGTCTTTGAGCGTCATGGCAACGCCTCTTTTCCACATCGCTCTCTGGTACAAAGGTTGGCACAGGTGTGGGCCTTCCTTTGTCATCAACGGCAACCATCGTAAAAAAACAGCTGTTCGTATGGGTTGCTATCCCTTTTTGAATATTTTCTGCAATAACTTTAATACCAACTTCCATCGATGTTTTGCCCGTATAATTAACACTCGCTAAAAACGTCACCAGCGTTCCAACAGGGATTGACTGTTTAAAGATGACTTGATCAACGGACATCGTCACAACATAACCACCACAATAGCGTGATGCACACGCATACGCTACTTGATCGAGAAGTTTTAAAAGATCTCCTCCATGAACATTGCCAGAAAAATTGGCTTTATCGGGTGTCATTAAAACAGACATACTTAATGTGTGTCGCTCAAAAGGCGTGGATAGCATCTAATTTTTTTCCTTTTTTATCATCTCATACGCTTCATTAATCTCTTGAAGCTTCGTCGTCGCGGCATCAATAATGCTTTGATCTTTTCCCTGCCCCATTAAAATGTCAGGATGATACTCTTTGACTAAAGCGCGATATTTCTTTTTTATACTCTCCATATCTTCGCTCGGATCTGCTCCTAAAACTGCATAGGCATTTTTTATTCCCATCTGCGCTTTTGAGGCTTTATTGGCATAAAATTGCTCAAATGAAGCGATAAGTCTTTCAAAATCAGCCCGTTTGATCTCTAACGCATTGGCAATATCTTCGGTGATCATAAATTCAGCTTGCGAGAATTCATTATCTATAAAAGCTAGATTGAGTAGATATTCCATCACTTTGAGACGTTTGGCATACTCATTTTGAGTCAATCTAAGGTATTTTTGAGAGATAATCAGTGTATTGTCAAAACTTTGCATCTCTTTTTGATAAATGTCTTTAAGCCCCTCGCGTACACTTTCACTGTTTTCAAACACACGTGAAATGTCCGTCAACGTTAAGCTTAAAAGTTCAGCTTCTAGTTCGCTCACACGACCATCTGCTTTAGCCACTTTTGCCATAAGCGCGACTAAAAGCCCCGCCTCATGCTCGCTCAAATCACCTCTTAACGTTTGCTTGACATCCATATTAATGTGCTGGTATGCCTCTGTTTGGTAGTTTTTTGTCAGTAAATAAAATACAACGAGAACGACTGCAATAATGACGTAGGTCATTTTTTCACCTTTACATGTAAAACTTGATTTATCAAAATATGTTACAATCATTACACTAAAAAAAAGGACAATTTTGATGTTTAATTTTGATGAGATCGTCGATAGAACCAAGACGCCTAGCGAAAAATGGGACAAGTACAAAGGGACGGATGTCATCCCCGCATGGGTTGCCGATATGGATTTTAAATCACCTCCATGTGTGATAGATGCCCTTCAAAAGAGAGTGCATGAGGGTGTTTTTGGGTATACCGCCATCGATGATGAAACTTACGATGCGATTATTGCATTTCTCAAACGCCACTATAACTGGGAGATTAAAAAAGAGTGGATTCTCTTTACACACGGTGTTGTCAGTAGTATGAATATTGCCTGCATGGCTGTGGAAACTGAAACTGTTATGACCACAACACCGATTTATCCACACTTCATCAAAGCCCCCAAACATGCAAACAAAGAAGTTCTAGCCATTGCGATGAAAGAAGAGAACAATCGCTGGGTGCTGGATTTTGAAGCGATGGAGAGAGCCATTAAGCCTACATGTAAGCTCTTTATGCTCTGCAACCCTTACAATCCCGCAGGAACTGTTTTTACATGTAAAGAGTTAGAACAACTGGGCGCTTTTTGTTTAAAACACGATCTTACCATCTGCTCCGATGAAATCCATGCCGATCTGCTTTTGAATTCAAAGACTAAACACATTCCTATCGCTTCACTAAACGAGGCGCTAGCGCAAAAAAGCATTACCTTAATGGCACCGAGTAAAACGTTTAACATTGCAGGACTTCAAGCCTCATTTGCCATTATTCCGAGTAGCACGCTTCGCAAAAACTTTCAAAAGACAATGGGAAGTATGGTCGGAGGCATCAATCTTTTGGGCATTACAGCACTTAAAGCGGCATACCTAGAAGGCGATGCGTGGCTTGGTGAACTTCGTACCTATTTGGCTGAAAATCTTAAAATGGTGCAAGACTTTGTCAGCAAAAATCCAAAGCTAAAGCTTTTAGATCAAGAGGCAACCTTTCTCGCGTGGATCGACGCAACAGCCTTACATGTAAAGAGTCCGTATGAGTTCTTTTTGAACTTTGGCGTTGGACTGAGCGATGGCGAACCTTTTGGCGACAAAAATTTTATACGCCTCAATTTTGGAACACAAAAAAGTGTTTTAGAAGAGATTTTAAAGCGTATGCAAAAGGCGATGGATAGCCTATGCTAAAACTCTTTTTCTCGCTTGTTTTTTCACTCTGCCTTTACGCAACGCCAGTTAGTCATATTGTCGTTTTAGGAGATCCTCATTTACCGGGTAAAAATATGCCTATGAAAGAGCAAGTCATTGAGCATATCAATCAATGGAATGATGTCAGCATGGTCGTAGCAGTAGGCGATCTTTGCTCAAGGGCTGGTACGCAAGAAGAGTACGCCTTTGTCAAAGCTTATTTTGCCAAACTCACCAAACCTCTTTATGCCATTACGGGCAACCATGACTTTATCTACACCGATGAACTAGACGGCAATGGCAAATTTCAACACGCATCAAAAGAGATTCAAGATGAAAAACTGAAGCGTTTTCAAGCCATATTTGGACTTTCAAAGCTTTATTATAGCGTTGAGAAAGCTCCCTATTTGCTTATTTTCCTCTCAGCAGATGACCCACAGTACTTAACCAAGCTTTCCGATGAGCAGTTTAGGTGGTTTGAACATGAGCTTCAAACGCACTCTAAAACACCAACCATCGTCTTTTTTCACGCCCCACTCGATCATACATTAGACAATTACAACCATTGGGCAAATACACCCAATTTTATCGCTCAACCCAAAGAGAAATTGCATCAGCTCATCTTAAACAATCCCCAGCTTTTTTTATGGGTCAGTGGGCATACACACACATCAGCCAAAGAGCCTAGTTATGCTTCTGCTATCAATCGCGTTGAACATGTCACCAACATCCACAATGCTGATATGAATAAAGAAAATATTTGGACAAACTCTTTGTTTTTATATGACAATAATGTTACGATTAAAACGTACGATCACACTGAAAAAAAATGGTTAAACGCGCTAGAACGTACCATTTTTATACCAAAATTTTAGGAAAAAATGGCTAATATACGGCACTTTTTGATGAGGATTTGAATGAAACACTATCTATTTGCACTTTGCGCCTGCTTGTTTTTACTCAGTGGTTGCGCCCAAAAAGAGTTTACTCAAAACGCCCCTGCAGTACCTGAACAAATTAAAGATGATACCCCGAAACGCCAAGAAATCATAAAAAATGCGCTCAAGCATCAAGGCAAAGTCGATGGTGGAGATTGTTCTGGATTTGTTACACTGGTCAACAAAGAAAGCACAGAGCCTTTTTTTACACCTGTAGAGCTCAATGGCTATTTTGAAGACACAAGACGCTCTTTAGCCATCTACAATCTTTTAGAAGACCAAAATCGTATCTACCAAGAAAAACCTCGTGTTGGCGATCTTATCTTTTTTGCCAATACCGTTAAAAAATACGCTAAATCTAAAAGCGATGTCAATATCACACATATTGGTATCATTACTAAAATTGATCCTGATGAAACGGTCTATTTTATTCACCATACCAAAGGAAAAAATTTGATTAGCCAAATGAATCTTAACTATCCAACCGTTGCGATGTATGACAATAAATTGGTCAACTCTTATATGGAAAAATGCACCAAAAATGAGGGACATCAGTGTTTAGCTCCTGCTTATTTTAGTGCTTATGGGAAAATAAAATGAAAAAATGGTTTGCTTACAGTATTGTGGCTCTTTTATTCACTGGATGTGCGCCAACAATAGTAGAAACACCTGCGGCACCTATGGCAGAAAACACTCAAACTGAGCAGAAAATGTACCTTGGAGAAAAACCTTCCAACGACTTTTTTCTAAGACAAGAGCATGAAAGCTTTGACTTGCGCCCCATGCCTGAACTCTCCAGACGTGAGGCTATTGTACACAACGCATTGATGTATTTAGGGAAACGCGATGGAGGCGACTGTTCAGGCTTTGTAAGTCTTATCAATTACAAAACAGGAGCACCCTTTTACCAAGAAAAAGAGTTAAGTCAAAGTTTTGACAATGCAAGAAAATCGCGTGCAATGTTCAATCTCATGTCTAAAAAAGGTAATGCTTTTGAGACAACATTGCCCAATATTGGCGATCTTGTCTTTTTTGAAAATACCGAGCGAAAACCTGCCGTAAAAACAAAGGGCAAAGGAAAAACGCCTGTTAAAAAACCTGCCGTTCAAGTGGCTGAAAACATTACACACGTAGGCATTGTCACTAAAGTTGAGCCAGATGGAACGGTTGAGTTTATTCACCACTCCAATGGCAAAAATATCTTGGATTATATGAATTTTAATTATCCAATGCTCACCAACAAAGATGGCAAAGTCATTAATACCTATATGAAGCGTTGCCCATCCCAAAAAGGTGCAGCACAACCGCAATGTATGAATATCGCCTTTTTTGTGGCGTACGGAACATTTTAGGTTTTACATATAAGACAAGTAGAAACTAAAGATAGTTAGAAAGTTAAAATAATTTAAAAGAAATAAGAGGTGCTTTCGCACCTCTTAGAGTTTTAGATGTCTTGCTCAATAACTTCTTGGAAGCGGTTAAAATAACGCTCTTTGATTGCTTCAACTGATTTTGAAATATCGTTACATATAAAGTTACTTCCACCTACGGTTCCAATTTTAACAGCCGTAATTCCAATAGCTTTCACCATTGATTCAAAGCCCGCTTCGTCGTTTACTTCAACGATAGCGCGAGAGAAGCTCTCAGCGAAAATATCTTTTGCATCGTTACATGTAACCTTACATGTAAGACCTTTTCCACTTTTAGCGACCATTTTAGCCAGAGCAATAGCGATACCACCCACATTGACATCTTTGGCTGCGTTTAAATAGCCTTTTTTATTGGCTTCGATGACCAATTCCCATAGTTTTAGCTCTTTGTCATAATCAAGCTCTGCAAGTGTTCCCTCAACTTTGCCATAAAGCTCTTTCATATACAAGCTACCACCAAAGTCACTTTTGGTTTCACCGATAAGATAAATCGAAGCGCCCTCTTTTTGGAAGCTTGATGGAAGCGTTTTGTTCGCATCATCATTCAAACCCACCATAACGATTGCAGGGGTTGGGAAAACACCAATACCATTGGTTTCATTGTAAAGCGATACGTTACCGCTGACGACAGGTGTATTTAGTTTTGCACATGCCTCTTTGATGCCATAACAGCCCTCAGCAAATTGCCACATGACTTCAGGGTTTTCAGGATTGCCGTAATTTAGACAGTCTGTAATCGCCAAAGGTCGTGCGCCACTCATCGCAACGTTTCTACCACTCTCAGCCACTGCAGCTGCAGCACCCATTTTTGGGTCAATGTAGTTATAACGTGGGTTACAGTCACTGCTCATAGAGAGTGCTTTGCCATTTTCTTTGATGCGAATCACACTTGCATCAAGGCTTCCTGGTGCTTTGATTGTATTGGTTTGTACGGTTGAGTCGTATTGGTCAAAAATCCATGATTTATCGCTGACTTCGACGGAATTTAAAAGGGTGTCAAATGCTTTTTGGTTCTCTACTTTTGCAAAATCATTGATCGTTGTGTTTTTTATAGAAGCCAAATAAGCTGGCTCTTTAGTTGGTCTATCATAAATAGGCGCTTGTTCGCTCACAGGTTGTACTGGCATATCCGCCACTCTCTCACCATGCCAGAAGAGTTCCATATTACCTGTTGCGGTTACTTCACCGATGATTTCAGCATTGAGATCCCATTTTCTAAAGATTTCGACGACTTTATCTTCATACCCTTTTTTCGCACAGATGAGCATACGCTCTTGCGATTCTGAGAGCATAAATTCAAATGGTTGCATTCCCTCTTCACGTGCAGGGACTTTATCTAAGTGCATGATCATACCACTACCACTACGTCCTGCCATCTCAAATGAGCTAGAAGTCAAGCCAGCAGCTCCCATATCTTGGATACCCACGATGTAGTCTGTTTTAAAGAGTTCTAAACATGCTTCCAAAAGAAGTTTTTCTGCAAATGGGTCACCTACTTGTACGGTTGGGCGTAGGCTTTTGTTGGCTTCGGTGAAGCTATCACTTGCCATAACCGCACCACCAAGTCCATCACGACCCGTTTTTGAGCCAACGTAGACAACAGGATTACCGATACCTTCTGCACGTCCATAGAAAATTTCATCACTTTTTGCAAGACCGAGTGTAAATGCGTTAACCAAGATATTGCCATTATAGCTCTCATCAAAGAAGGTCTCACCACCGATGGTAGGAACCCCCATACAGTTACCGTATCCTCCGATACCCGCAACAACACCACGTACCAAATAGCGTTGGTGATGGGATGTGTCATCATTATTTGTGACATTACCAAAACGAAGAGAGTTCATGTTGGCTACAGGACGAGCGCCCATCGTAAAGACGTCTCTTAAAATGCCGCCAACACCCGTTGCCGCACCTTGATAAGGCTCGATAAAACTTGGGTGATTGTGTGATTCCATTTTAAAGACCGCTGCCATGCCATCGCCTACATCGATAACACCTGCATTTTCACCTGGTCCTTGAATAACCCAAGGAGCCTTCGTTGGAAAACCATTCAGATATTTTTTACTGGATTTGTAAGAGCAGTGCTCACTCCACATGGATGAGAAGATACCGATCTCTAGCATATTAGGCTCTCGTCCTAAAATGTTCAAAATATTTTCATATTCGTCTTTGGTTAACTTATGTTTTTTTAACACTGCGTCTAAATTTTCCATGGATTGTTGCCCTATGTGATGTAATTAAAATAGGCTTATTTTACACAAAGGGAGCTAAAAGTTAGTTTTGACGAAAAGTTACCTCCAAAGCTTCTGCACTCATAGGCTTTGCAAAAAGATAACCTTGCATGCTGTCACAACCATTTTCAATAAGGAATGCTTTTTGTTCTTCCGTTTCAACACCTTCGGCCAATACTTCAAGTTCGAGTGTTTTTCCTAGCGCAATGATTGCTTTTGAAATGGCTTGATCATCCTTATCGTATGGCAAATCTTTAATGAAGGAGCGATCAATTTTAAGTTTATGCAGTGGCAACTGTTTAAGATAGCTCAAAGAAGAATATCCTGTTCCAAAATCATCAATGGATATTTTGTAGCCCAAATTTTTCAATTTTTTCAATGTTTTAGCAAATTGGTCAGGATTGTTCATAAAACAACTTTCTGTCACTTCAAATTCTATCGTTAAAGCGCTTACCCCTATATTTTCACGAATTGCTTCAATTTTTTCAACAAAGTCTTCCTCTTCGATCTGGATACTAGAGATATTGATTGCAACAATACCTTCAAAAAAGTTTTGTTTATGCCACACTTTAATTTGCTCTAATGCTTTTCTAAAAATCAACAATCCAAGAGGAATAATCAGCCTCGTCTCTTCTGCTCTCGCAATAAAATTATTGGGCATCATAAACCCATTCGTAGGATGTTGCCACCTCACTAGTGCTTCGAGTCCAATTAATTTGCTTGTTTGAAGATTGATTTGAGGTTGAAAATGAATGACAAACTCATCGTTTTCAATCGCATCTTTCAGATCATTATCTAACTTAGAAATATTTAAAAGACGTTCTGTCATAGAGAATGTATAAAAAGCATAACACTTTTTACTGCTAATTTTTTTAGCTTCGTACATCGCAGTATCAGCATTTTTAAAAAGAGATTCAAAACTCTTGCCATCTTGGGGGCAACACGCTACACCCATGCTCACACTCAATTTAAAATGTTCTTTTGCGACGGCAATAGGTATATCCAAACTTTCTACGAGTTTTTCACACAATGCTTCTACATGTAAATGTCCATTGGTAAGAATAACAAACTCATCTCCGCCTACGCGTGCGAGAAAATCAGTTTCTCTCAAACGTGACTTAAAGCGCTCTGCCACTGCTTGAATGACTTTATCGCCCAATGTATGTCCATACATATCATTGATGGTTTTAAAACGATCCAAATCCAAAAATATGAAGGCTAATGCTTGCTCTTCTAACAAACGCTTTTCAAGCTCTTGCTTTAAATAAGCACGATTTGGAAGTTTGGTTAAAGGATCATTCAGTGCTAAAAAAAGCATCTCTTTTTGTGAATTTTTACGATCACTAATATCACGATGTGTTCCAGCAAGCCTTAAAGCAGCACCCATATCATCGCGTTCTACAACGGCACCTGAACCTTCTATCCAAACCCAGTGACCATCGCGATGACGCATCCGAAATTCTATAACATAAGGTTTATTATTGCTAATGGTATTTTCAATCGCTTTTTTTGCAATAAGTTGATCATCAGGATGAATACGCTCTGACCAATCCGTATCTTTTTCATCAATATCACTACGTTTCAAACCTAAAAAAGAGAGCCAAGTGTCGTTGACAATGTGGGTATGATGTACATAATCCCAATCCCAATAACCCAAATTGGCACCTTGTATCACGTGTTCTAACCGCTGTTTATGTTCAGTAATCTTCTTCTGCATTGCTTCTATCTGAAGAATTTTTGCTTTTATAAGCCCAAAAAGAAGTAATGACGTTATAAGGATAAAAAAGAAACCTTTATAGGTTGAAAGCGTTGTGAACAAAGGAATATTATCGGCAAAATACCCTACTGCACGATCTGAAAAATAGATCCACAAAGCAGCAAAAATAGCGTAGATTAGAACAATACGTAAAGGATTCATACTAGCACGCATTGGATCACCTCTTCATTACACTTTTCTATTGAGTTTATTATACTGTATAGTTCAAGACATTTATAGTAATTTGATAAAAATTCAGCTAAAATCCAAAGTTCAATTTAACTCTGAGGCGGGATATTTCATGTTTGGTATGGGTATAGGAGAAATCCTTGTTATTGTGATTGTTGCTATTATATTTTTAGGTCCAGAGAAGCTTCCTGAGGCAATGGTCAAAGGTGCAAAATTTTTTAAAACACTTAAAACCAGCATCAATGACGTCAAAAGTACCTTTGAACAAGAGATGAAAATCCAAGAGCTTAAAGAAGAAGCACTTACTTATAGAAAAAAACTTGATGAAGCAACGACAAGTGCGCGTAAAGTCATCACGTTTGATGAACTTGAAGAGATCAAAAAAACAACACAGGGTGTCAATGACTCTTTAAAAGAGCTTGAAAATAGCGTTAAAGAAAGTGCAGCGCTTGAAACGTCTGCACCTACAACCACACAGCAACCAACATTGATTACCGAAACCGAAACACCTAAAGAGATAAAAAAAGAGGTAAATGCCTAATGTTTGATGAGTTAAAGCCCCATTTAGCAGAACTTCGTAAAAGACTTTCAATTTCACTCGTTGTTATTTTAGTAATGTTTCTTGTCTGTTTTTCATTCTGGCAACCTATTCTTGCTTGGATGATTGCTCCACTCAAAGCAGTTTTGCCTGAAGGAAGTAATGTTATCTTTACAGGCGTGCAAGAGCCCTTTTTCACCGCTATGAAGGTTGCTTTTTTTGCTGGATTTATCCTCTCACTGCCTGTTCTTTTTTGGCAATTTTGGCTTTTTGTAGCACCTGGACTTTATGAGAATGAAAAAAGATTAGTTGTGCCCTTTGTAGCAGCTGCAACATTGATGTTTACAATGGGAGCTGCATTTTGTTATTACATTGTCGTTCCACTCGCTTTTGGCTTTTTGATTGCTTTTGGTAGTGCCCTTTTTACAGCTCTCCCGAGCATCGGCGAGTATGTCGGCTTCTTTACAAAGTTTTTAGTGGGATTTGGACTCTCTTTTGAAATGCCTGTTGTTATCTTTTTCTTTGCAAAACTTGGGCTTGTCGATGACAAAGGGCTCAAAGAGTTCTTTCGCTATGCCATTGTTATTATTTTTATTATGGCGGGAATTTTAACACCACCTGATATTCTTTCACAGTTTTTAATGGCAGCCCCTCTTCTAATCCTTTATGGTATTTCTATCCTGGTAGCAAAAGCGGTTAATCCGTATATCCCGCCTGAAGTTGATGAAACAGCAGAAGAAGAGACTGAAGAGAAGAGTGAGGAATAGACAATAGACCCGCTTTTAAAATCGACTTACGACTACACACTCCCACCTGAGCTTATCGCCACACATCCTGTTGAACCTAGGGATGAGGCGAGGCTTTTGGTGTTTGATCGCAAGAGTGGCGTTATAACCCACACCCTTTTCAAACATCTTTTTGACTTTTTACCCGCTGATGTCGCTGTGCTTCTTAACGATACAAAAGTTGTTAAAGCACGCATTTTTGGTAAAAAAGAGAGCGGCGGCGAAGTCGAGGTGCTTCTTAACGCACCCTTACAGGAAAACCTCTACTCTGTTTACATCAGAGGGCGTGTCAAAGTGGGGACAAAGCTCTTTTTTGATGAGAAGATGGAAGCAGAGATTAGAGAGCTCAAAGAGGATGGCACACGTATTGTTGCGTTTAGCCAAGAGGGAAAACCACTTCACACAAAAGCCCTTTTTGATGTTTTAGAGAAAATTGGACATATTCCTCTTCCTCCTTATATCAAACGCGAAGATACAGATGATGATAGTGTAGACTATCAAACAGTCTTCGCCAAAGAACAAGGTGCGGTTGCAGCACCAACGGCTTCATTGCACTTTACAGACACTATGTTTGAAGTGTTAAAAAAGCGTTATGAAACCCACTTTTTAACCTTACATGTAGGGGCTGGAACCTTTAAGCCTGTGGAAGCCGAACACATCAAAGATCACATCATGCACTCTGAGATTTACACCATCCCTTCTCTTACATGTAAACTCATCGAAAGCCCAAAGAACATCCTAGCTGTCGGAACAACCGTGACACGGACCGTTGAATATTTTGCACGAACAAAAGTACCGGTTGGGAAATGTGACCTCTTTTTACATCCACAAAATTGCCCTATTCGAGTCAACCATCTCTTGACCAATTTTCATCTTCCAAAATCAACGTTGATTATGTTAGTAGCTTCTTTTGTGGGGATTGAAAAAACGCTAGAACTCTACGAAGAAGCCGTAAAAGAGAAATATCGTTTCTTCTCTTACGGCGATGCGATGTTAATTATCTAATTAGAGTTCTTACAGAACTCTATTAAGCTTTCATATCCAATAAAGACCCTAGCATCTCATTTTGAGTTTTAATGGTAGTGGCATTAGCTTCAAAACTTTTATCAAGTGTAATTTGATCGGTAAATTCTGTCGCTAAATCAGTACCATTAGCTGATTTACTACTTTGTGCGACAACAGAATTATTTTGATTTGTAATGGTTGTTTGTGTAGCGCTATATTTATCAGTATTAACATTCGCAACATTATTGGCGCTGTTATTCATCCAGTTAGACATAGCCATCATGGCAGTTGAATTGATTTGCATGATTGCTCCTTTCTCATTATTTGTGAACTATACTCTAGTTCCCTTGAAATAAATATAAAGAGTTTGAAGTATCTATTTTACAAGTGTTTTAAGCGCTTCATTCATAGTAAGAATCATCTGAGGATTTGTATCTTTATGAAAAGCGAAGTAAAGATCGCTCTCTTTGAGTACATAAACAACTTCATATTCAGACACATCACTTCCCATCTCTTTTAAGAGTGAAAATGCGGCCTCAACACTAAAAGCAATGGCATCCACACGGTTTTCTCTAAGTTTTTTAAGCTGTGATGTACGATTTGCAAAACGCTCCAAATTCTCTACATTTAAGCCAAAATCTAAAAGTGCTTTCTCGGAAGCTGTATCAGGGATCGTTGCAATCTTGTAATGACGCAACGATTCTGGTGTTGTTACCTTGATGTGGGAACTTTTCTTCGCAACAATACCTAATGTCATTTTTCCAACAGGTCCAACCCACTGAAAAAAGGCCTCACGCTCAGGCGTGCGGACAGTGCTATAAAGCATTGTATTGTTTTCATGTAAAACTTCATGGTAACCTCTTGCCCAAGGCAAAAGTTGAATCGTATTTTCAAAAAGTTGATGACCACATTTGGCAAAGAGTTCTTCAACAAGATGCGTGGAAAGCCCTCTTACTTTACCATTTTCTAAAAAATTATAGGGAGGACTTTGCTCTGTATAAACTTTAAAAACTTCTGCATAAAGCGTTAAAGAGAAAAAAGCTAAAAGCAAAAAAAGCTTCATAATTCACCTTGTGAGCGTTGAAGGGACTTCCAAGTGTAAATAAACATATCAAAATTGTCGAGTAAAATCTCAGTAATTGTTGGATCAAACTGTGATCCTGACATCATTTCAAAATAGTCTCTTACCGCTTTTTCTTCCCAAGGGTCTTTGTAAACACGTTTGTCAAGTAAAGAGTCAAAAACATCGGCTACAGCACAAATTCTTCCTACCAATGCAATATTCTCGCCCTTTTTACCATAAGGATACCCTTCGCCATCCCAACGCTCATGGTGCTCAAGTGCAATGATTGCCGCCAAACGCATCAACTCAAACTCTGAGTCAATCAACATGTTATAGCCTAAAAGAGAATGGCTTTTCATCACTTCCCATTCAGCAGTATCAAGCTTTGAAGGTTTATTGAGTATCTCATCGTTAATGCCAACTTTGCCAATATCATGGAGAATGGCAGCCATTTTGACCTTTTCACATTCCGCTTCGTCTTGACCTAAAAATTTACAAAAAAGATAGCAAAACTCTGCAACACGTCTGAGATGCTGACCTGTTTCTTTGGATTTCAACTCTGCAATAGAAGCCGATAGATAGGTCATTTCATGGTTTAATTTGCGAATCTCAACAGTCTGATCTTCTACTTGTTGTTGCAAATTTGATTGGAGTTTATACAAACTCACGTGGGTTTTAACGCGAGCTTTTAAAACAGTCGCATGAAAGGGCTTTGAAATGAAATCAACGGCACCTACATTAAATCCTATTTCTTCAAAGTCACTTCCGTCATTGGCGGTGAGAAAAATAACGGGAATATGATGCGTTTTATCACTATGCTTCAGTCTACGGCACACTTCGTAGCCTGTCATAAGTGGCATATTAATATCAAGTAAAATGAGATCAGGTTGTATTGATTCTGCTAAAGTGATCCCTTTTTTGCCCTCTTTTGCAGCATAAACTTCATATTCTCCAAGAAGAGAAGTAAGCATCTCAATGTATTCAGGAGTATCATCTATCACCAGAATCTTAGCCATACTATTTGATCTCCTTACTCAACTGCTCCAAACTCTCCAATGCAGCATCAAAATCAAAAGTTTTACATGCCAAAAGAAGTGTTTTAAACAATTCATGCTCACGTAATGATTCATAAGTAGCAAGCTGTTCTAAAAGAGAGGTAACTTTAGAGACATTTGACATCTCCAACGCATCAGAAAGCTCTTTTAACAACGCTATTAACGTCTGTTTATCGTGTGCTAATTGTATATTTGCAGTATAAGTTTTTGGATCAAGCTGATCATACTCTGAGCGTAAAGTCGCTAAAAGAGCGCGATGTTCTTCTAACACAGGCTCAAGAGGTGCTTCTTTTATGGAATTATGTTCTTTTAAGAATTGCTCTAAATGATTGAAAGCTTGTTCTAAAATAAAAACACCAACTGTACCACTTAACCCTTTTAGAGTGTGTGCGTAGTCAATCAATGTTGTTAATTCTTGTTTTTCAACGAATGTTTTTAAGCGCTCAGGAAGCTGAAGATACGTATCGTAAAAATTATAAAAAAGTTTCTGCCATAACGCTTCATTACCACCCAATTTTTTGATCGCCTCTTTTTTACTAAAACGTTGCTTGGTGCGTTTTTTAGTGCTGGTTTGTTGTTTTGGTGCAATCGAAAGGCTTACATGTAAAACTTCTAAAAGTGTGCCATAAAAGTCTTCGACTTCAAAAGGCTTACCAATATGCGCATCCATTCCCGATTGAATACATTTTTCAATATCTTGAACCATCACATTGGCAGTCATCGCTACAATAGGAGTTAAGACATTAAGCTCTTTGCGGATGATACGTGTCGCCTCATACCCATCCATGAGTGGCATTTGAACATCCATCAAGATAAGATCATACGGATGTTCTTGCTCTTGAATTAATTCCACAGCTTCCAAACCATTGCGTGCGATTTCGACTTTTGCATGAGTTTCTTTCAGCAAATAAGTCGCTACTTCAAGATTAATGTCATTATCTTCTACAATTAAAATACGTTTAGAAGAGAGGTCGATCTTAGAAGGATCAAAAAGTGGTGTTTGCGAAGCTACGGTACATAAAGAGACGAGTTCGTCATAAAGCATTGAAGGATTAATAGGTTTTTTCAAAAAGGACTGAATCCCTGCACGATAAATGCGCTCTTTAATCTCCACATCATCATTGGTTGCTATCATAAGAACAGAAGGCAATTCAGACAAAGAGATGCTTTGTAATAACCGTTCATAATAATCAACTCCATTACTGCCCTTGGATAGCTCATAGTCAAGAATAATGAGATGATAAGGTGTGGCTATATTTTTAATCTTTGAAACCACGTCATCACTGCTTTTTTGAGCAGTCACAAAGAAGCCAAAAGATCGGATAAAATCACAGAGCATATCACTGACTTTTTTCTGATCAACTATGACTAAAATACGTAATGGCTCATACGTCCCTGAGTTGTTTTCATACTGAATATCTAGCCCTTTGGCTATTGGTAAATTGAGCGTAAAGCTAAAGAGACTTCCTCTCCCCTCTTCACTTTCTAAAGTAATGTGTCCATGCATCATCGACGCTAACTGAGTACAAATGTAAAGCCCCAAGCCTGTACCACCATGTTTTCGCGTTACAGAAGCATCAAGCTGACCAAATGCTTGAAAGAGTAAAGATTGTTTCTCTTTTGCAATGCCAAGACCACTGTCTTTGACATTAAATGTCAAAGTTGCGGTATTGTCCTCATTAACCTTTTCGACAACGCTTAAAATCACAGCGCCTTCTCTGGTAAACTTAATCGCATTGCTCAAAAAATTATTGATGATTTGCATAATTTTACACGGATCACCCTTGAAAAAACGGTTGGTTTCCACGAAATCACACTGAAAGTCAATGCCTTTTTCTTTGGCCAAAACAGAGAAAATAGAACAACTCTTTTTTAACTCTTTGTGTAAATCAAAAGCAATAGCTTCAACTTCCATCTTGCCTGCTTCGATTTTGGAAAAATCTAAAATATCATTGATAATACGTAGAAGAACAGAAGATGCCTCTTTAATTTTACTGACATAACTGGCTTGAGTGCTGTTCATTGCCGTTTTACTAATCAGATGCGACATACCCATAATGGCATTCATAGGTGTTCGAATTTCATGGCTCATATTGGCTAAAAATTCTGATTTGTAACGGCTTGCGTCTTCAAGTTCTTTGGTACGCTGTTTTACTTTTTCATCAAGGAGCATATTCTCTTGTTTCAAAGTATCGAACAAACCTTTGAGTTTAATTCTCGTTTTATCTAAAGCAAAACCCAGTGTGCCTATTTCATCGTTTTCGTCCCATTCAAAAGGAACATCAAGCTTTTGTTGGGCTAAGAGATTGGAGTGTCCTACTAAACGTCGAATTGGCTTAATAATTTTATAGTAGTAAATCCATGAGATAACAAAGACTAAAAAAAGAATTTGTAAAAAAAAGATTGAGCCAAAAAGCGTTATGTCAGAAACGACCGAAGACACAACATCTTGACGTTTAAAGCCCATTTCTAAAGAGCCTATAACAACATTATCTTTTTCTAATGTTCTTTGCAAAAAAAGCGTATCGTCATTATTTCCAACTTTTTCCTTGCTTTCCCATTCTAAGAAAAGTTTACCATCACTGTCTTTGACATAAACAAATTTCAGATTAGGATCAAGTAAAAGCTGCTCAAGCATCTTTTGTCCAAGTTCTGGATAAAAATTCCATAAAGACTCAACGAAAATTGCTGATGAGAGATTGAATTTTTTGGTATTGAGAGTTGTGAACTCTTCTTGTTTTGTTTTGTATGTACTATTGACATACGTAAGCATCAAAAGAGGCAGAGGTAACAAAAGCGAGATGATAATCATCACCGCTAATGCTTGTAATAAAGAGACGCGATACAACATTGCTCTAATCATGAATAAAGACTCTTTCTCTCAGACTTTTTACCCAAGTTCTCGATATCTTACAAAGAAACAAAATCTTAAGAACTTAAGCTAGCTTAACTATAACATTTTCAAATCAGTATTGTCAATTTTATAAATAGATAGTCTCCGCCTTTTTAACAATATGAATCTTACTTTCAATATTTTCTTTCAAATAAGCCTTAAAAAGTTCCAATTTATCAAGCTCTCCGTGAATCAAATAAAGCGTATTGAGCCCTTTAATCTGTTTAATCCACGATAACATATCAGCTCGATCAGCATGTGCAGAAAAACCATTGATTGTATACAGTTTTGCACGTACTTTGATCTCTTCACCATAAATACGAACAAACTCTTCACCATCAATGATGGCACGTCCTAATGTACCTTTCACTTGGAAGCCTACAAAAATAATGGCATTTTTCGGGTTCCAAATACGTTGTTTAAGGTGGTGTAAAACTCTACCACCGTTACACATGCCGCTTCCAGCGATAATAATAGCGCGACTTTCGACATCGTTAATTTCCATAGAATCTTTTTTGCGAGGTGTATACTGAAGCTCAGGAAATGAAAATGGATCATCACCAAGACTGACACGTAACCCCAAGGCTTGATTGAGTTGCGCAGGGTATTTGTTGTAAATTTTGGTCGCTTCAATCGCTAATGGGCTATCTAAAAAGACATGGCAATTGTGTAATTCTCCAGATTGGTGCATCTGATGCAATAACCATAAAATTTCTTGTGTTCGCTCTAATGCAAAAGAAGGAATGACAACATTGCCGCCATTTGCAAGCGTTTGAGTGACCGCCTCTTTGAACTCTTTAATACTCTCATCTAACGCTTTATGTTCTCTATCGCCATACGTTGATTCAATAAAAAGAGTATCTGTATGTTCAATGGAACTAAGATGATTGAGTAATATGCGGTTTTTACTACCAAGGTCACCCGAAAAAACGACGCTTTTATGCAATGTGTCTTCTTCGTAATTGACTTCTATAAAAGCACTTCCCATAATATGCCCAGCATTATGAAAACGAAGCTTCAAATAAGGCGCAATTTTTATCAATTCATCGTACTTGACGCGACGCATCTTTTTGGTAAAGAGTTGCTCAACATGCTCTTTGGTATAGAGTGGTTCTTGTACAGTGTTCTCTTCACCACGACGCAGTGCTTTTCTAAGTTGAGTTTCATACTCTTCTTGAAGCAATCCCGCACTATCTAAAAGCATAATGTAAGCAATGTCAAGCGTTGCATCGGTTGAGATAATTTCGCCTTGAAATCCCTCTTTGATAAGCTTTGGAACCCTTCCAATATGGTCAATATGGGCATGTGTTAAAACCAAATAATTGATAGATGTTACGTCAAAAGGAAAAGGCTCATAGTTGTCACGCCAGTGCTCACCTTGAATCATTCCGCAATCGATCAAAATCTTTATGGATTGAACTTCCAATAAATGACATGAACCTGTAACCATTGTCGCGGCGCCATACGATGTGACTTTTGCCATAATTTCCCCTTTAATGTATAAATTTGTCGATAATCTCTTTGTATTTTTTTTCTATCACGTGTCGTTTCTTTTTAAATGTATTGGTAAGCTCTTCGCCCACCGTAAATTCTTTCTCTAAAAAATGAATATTTTGTAATTTTTCAAACGGTTTGAACCCTTGTCCTTGATGCAAGAGGTCGTTCATTTCACTTTTTATTTTCGCAACAATCTGCTTATCGTCCATCACTTGCTCGATATTTTGTACAGCTTTATTAAAGTGCTCCGCTACATACTCTTTGAGCTTTTCAAAATCAGGAACAATGAGCGCACCCAACCCTTTTTTTGTGTGCCCAACAAGAATAGCATCTGTGATAAATGGCAACATTGATATAGTAGATTCAATACGACTAGGGTCAACGTTTTCGCCACTAGCAAGTACGATAATCTCTTTGGAACGCCCTGTAATAACAAGCTCACCCTTAATGGTCAGCTTTGCAAGATCTCCCGTTTTAAAGAAACCATCTTCACTAAAACTTTTGGCATTTTCTTCAGGATTGCGGTAGTAACCGTGCATTACTTGCTCACCTTTAACCCAAATCTCACCAATCTCACCTGCACCTAACTGATCGCCCGCTTTGTTAACGATTTTTAGCGTTGTGTCTTTCACGGGTAGTCCCAATGTTGCAAACGTATTGCATTGCAAAGCACGTCCCGCAATAGTCGGTGCGCACTCCGTCATACCATAAGCGTTAACAATACGAATCCCAATAGCATCAATCCATGTATCTAAAAAATCAGGTAAAGCGCCACCACCACTTACGGCAAGACGCAATCTTCCCCCAAATTTTTCCTGCACAAGAGAAAGTTTTTTCTTAGCAATAGCATTGAGTGGTGCAAGCAGTAAGCGTTTAAAAAATGCAACTGTTTTATCTTTACATGTAAAAAGAAATGAGCGTTTTTCAAAACAAGGAAGTTCATCTTTTAAAACACGGTCAGCATGATTATAAGCAGCAGAAATAGCAACCAATTTGTTAAAAAGTTTGGCTTTTTTAGGATCTTTTTTTTCTAATGCCGTGTTAATCTTCGTATACATAGACTCCCAAAGTCTTGGAACAGTAGCGACGATAGTTGGCTTATAATGCTCTAAATCATTGGCAAATGTTTTAATGGTTGAATAAACTGTACAACACCCTTTAGAAAGGGCTACATACTCAGCTGCACGCTCAAAAATATGCCATGAAGGGAGAATGGAAACCCAAACATCACTACTTTGTAAAGCAATTAAAGGAGGAAGTTCACGTACATTGTACATAATGTTTCTATGGCTTAAAGGCACACCTTTAGGTGTCCCTGTTGTTCCAGAAGTGTAAATGATCGTGACAATGTCTTCTTCATCTAAAAAATCTTTACCTACTCTAAAGGCTTCGATCTCATTATCATGAATCATTTTGTCTTTTAAAATATCTTTGTACGAGTAGATATTGCTTAACAAAGAGTGTACTTTAGGTGCTTCCAAAATAAAAATAGCTTTGAGTTTTAAATGATTGAGCATCATTTCATGTCTAATATAGATGTGTTCATCTTCAACAATGAGAAATTCGGCACCCGAATGAGTGAGAATAAACTCAAGCTCTTGCGTAGGCGTATCGCAGCCTCTTGGAATACTAATAGCCCCCAAAGAGATCAGTGCTAGATCGGTGACCATCCACTCATAGCGGTTGTCACACAAAAACATAACTTTAGAGCCTTTCTCGATCTTTTTAGCTTTAAAAGCGCGAGAAAGAACTAAAACATCCTCAAATAATTTTTCATACGTAACTTCAAATTCTTTATCTGCTACCTTATAGATAAAGGCTTTATTTTCTTTATGCTGTTCATACGTCTTGATAAACATATGAAACAACGTGTTTTCTTCACGATGCAAGCACAATCCTTAACATTTCAAATTACGTTTATTGTAATCTTTATTCCTGAAAGAGAGGCTTAACGTGAACGAAATGCTTTGAAAACAAAGAAAATAATTACGATTTGAACTAGCAAAAGAAGACCATGCAAATAATAAACTTGCATTTCTTTATCAACAATACCAAAAAATTCAATGATTTTATAAAAAAGATAGGAGAGTATCATCCCCGCAAGATAGCCCTTTTGTTTAATGACATCCGCAAAAGAGAGTAAAGAAGTACGTTTAAGTGCAAGCGTTTCCACCCGCATAAGATAATTTCCAAAAACAAAGGTAACTTGATACGAAATATAAATAAAAAGCACACTGCTATAGTCATATTTAAAAATAAGAAAACTCACTATGATAAACAGTGTCAGTAATTCCACTAAAAGTGTAATGCGGTAAAAAACGAGAAGATTCATCATCTTCTCGTAACCTTTCGCCACTAAAAGTAAACCTATGGCAAGCCCAATTCCTCCTAATGAGAAAATAGAAGGCTCAAGCGGTGTATAAAGCACAAAAATACTTCCCACCGCGAGCCCAAAAAAGAGGGAATTGAACAGTTTATACCAAAGGTAGGGGCGTAGGACTATACTCATTAAAACCTCGCGTTGAAACCAACCATATAGGTTCGCTCATAATTAATGGGATAAACACTTGGTGTTGCTCCGCCAAAATCAACAAACATTGCATTTTTTTCATCAAAAAGATTATTCACTTTTGCGAAAAATTCATAGTTTTTATATGTATAGGTTGCTGATATGTCCGTGACATGATAACTTTCCATTTTGCCATAGCTTCCATCAAAATCATCTATAGCATACGCTCTTGATTTATACGTTTGCGAAAGAAGTAATGTTACAGGCTTTATAGGGTTGTACCCTAAGGCAATTTTAGCCGTATGCGGTGAAACACCCGGGATTTTTCTACCATTATACAAGCCACCACTACCATCATCAACAATTTTTGTATCAACATAGGTGTAATTAAGAATTGTAAAAAGGTTTGAAAAAATTTGATACCGCTCTGAAAGTTCAAAACCTTTTTTTTCTGTTTCTTTCAAATTGGTATTGTATCCACTGAGACTATTATAATAAATTTCATCATCTACCCATGTATAATAAAGAGTGCCTTTAAGGGTATGAGGATAACTGATATAATTAAAACCTATATTAATTGTATCTGCTTGCATTGGTTTTATAAAACCATTAAACTGAGTTCCTATGATATTCCAAAACGCATCATAGACAGGATTAAAAAACCTATCAATATCAGGTGCTTGAAATGAGTGATTAAAATTGGTAAATACCGAAGTTTTAGAATTGATTTTGTAGTTATACCCAAGATCGTACGCTTGAAGTGATGTATCAGATTCAAGATTTTGCGTTGAACTTTTATAGGTATATTTTACTTTTTCATCCCTATATCCTGAGGAAAACGTATGGCTATCCAAGAGATAATCTGCTTTGACATATACTCCCAAGTTCTCTTTCGTTGTTTCATTATTTCCACTATCACGCTCACCATTAAATCCTTGAACACCAATTAACGCTTTTACTGAAGTATCGTTGTAAAGTAATTTAGTATCAAAGCTTTTATAATCATAATCGTAGCTTGAACGATACCCTCCTGAAGTATATTTGGACACTTTATCTTCATCAAAGAGTTGTGCATCAAAAGATAATTTTTGATTTATTTTATAATTCGTTCCTGCATTAAGAACGTCTGATCTATAATACTGGTTAGAATAACCTTTAATTTTATCTAACTCATCATTTTTATATTCAGCATACGATAATGAATTTGAATAATTCACATTCATTTTAGAAAATGTTTTACCAAGATTGAAGCTCAAATCTTCAATCGGAGTTACGGTTGCTTTAATAGACTTATTACGGTTCCAGCTCTCATCTTTCGTACCATCATTTGATACTTGTTTAAAACCATTATGGCTATAATCATCAATATAACCTGAAATAGAAAATTTTTCCTCTTTAACACCTACACCTAAAGAACCAAACCAGAGACCATTATCACCCACATAGCTTTTAACAACTGCACCCTCGTAATCTTTGGTGATAATGTTAATGGCACCTGCATTAGCGCCGTCACCATACTCAACAGAACCCGTACCTTTAATGATTTCTATTTTTTCAATGCTATCAATTGGAATCGATGAAAGCAGTTGCGGAACTTGATCAATGGTGTTTAAACGTCTTCCATTAACAGTTACAACAGTGTTTTGATAGCCATAACCTAAGCCGTAGCCTCGCATATCAATAGCTTGTGTAAAAGGATTACCGTAACTTGGCATAGCAGTAACAGAAGTTTGGGTGTTTAAAAATTCGTAGATATCTTTGGAGTGAGATTGCTCAATCTCTTTTTTGTTATAGACTTCAGATGCAAATGGCGCACCAACTTCACTAACCTTGATCTTCTTTGAGATCACCACAACAGGCGCACTGCTCTCTTCGAGTACTTCTGTTGTTTCAGAGGATGCTTCAGCTTTTGGCGTATACAGTTGCTTTTCATTATCTACGACACTTTGCCCTTCACTTGCAAGTGCAATCGTAGCATTTAAAGCAAGTATAGCTGCTAGGCTAAAATACTTTCCTCTAAATCCTTTCAGATTTTTCATTTATTCTCCTTAAAATTTGGGAAAATTATTTTATCTAAAAAACAACTATTTAGATAGATTTTCACCTCAAATACCCATTTATCTTTACATGTAACCGTTAAAAATTTGATACAATAGCCTAGCAAAATGGAGAAAAGATTCGTAATAAGCCTGATTACGGAGAAGGAATAGAATGAATCAAAAGACCTTACGGATTATCTTTTTTAGTTATCTTACGGTTGTTTTTATAGGCGCTATTTTATTGATGCTTCCTTTTGCCCATGTGGGGAAATTGATGTTTATCGATGCACTTTTTACCTCCACTTCAGCAACATGTGTAACAGGACTTGTGGTCAAAATCACTCCTGAGGATTTTACATTTTTCGGGCAATTTGTCATTTTGATCTTAATGCAAGTTGGTGGTGTTGGGTACATGAGTATCGTCACCCTCTTCTTCTTGTTTATGAAAAAAAATCTCAATATCCATGAAAAGAACATGGCAAAAGAGTCTCTAAACTACTCTACCAACCTTGACATTCAAAATTTTCTTCAAAAAGTCTTTCTCTTTACACTCATTATCGAATCTTTAGGCGCTTTTATTTTGACACTTCGTTTTGCGACACACATGCCACTGCACAAAGCGATCTGGCAAGGCATCTTTCACTCCGTAGCCGCTTTTAACAACGCTGGTTTTTCAACCTTCAGAGACAATCTTATAGGCTATCAAACCGACTTTACTGTTTTAGTGACAGTTGGATTTCTTATTATTTTGGGAGGTATTGGCTATTTGGTACTGGTTGAACTTCATGCAAAAGCTACCCATAAACGCTTTATGCTCTCTGCCCATACCAAAATCACGCTTGTTGGTACACTCATTCTCATTGTTTCAGGAACGTTTCTTTTCTTAGCGATAGAATGGGATAACAAAGGTATTTTTGGCAATATGTCGCTCTACCATAGTCTCCTTAACAGCTTTTTTCTCTCCGTCAACTTTAGAACTTCTGGTTTTAATAGCTTAGATCTTTCACAACTTAGTGATGCTTCACTTTTTTGTTCCACTATTTACATGATGACAGGTGGAGGGGCTGGAAGTACCGCTGGCGGTATTAAAATCACCACTGTTGCAGTGCTTATCATTGCAACGATCCATACTATCAAGATCAGCAACCAGCAACCTAATGCTTTTAAGCGTACCATTTCACCCGAAGTCATTAACCGTTCTTCTGCCATTATCCTTGTTGCTTCGTTTATTACCATCATGGCAACGGTTATACTCACCGAGACTCAACACACCAAGTTTATGCAAACGCTTTTTGAGGTCGTCTCCGCCTTTTGTACCGTTGGTGTTTCGGTTGGAAATGGTGATGTACTTAGTCTTTCAGACAAATTTAGCACTTTTGGAAAATCCATCATCATTGCACTCATGCTCATCGGACGTATGGGTATTTTTGCTTTTGGATTTTTGATTATGGGAAGAGAGAAAATTAAACATATACAGTACCCTGAAGGAAGGATTTTACTATGAAAACTTACGCCGTTATAGGCCTTGGAAAATTTGGCTTTCACATTGCCAAAGGGCTTGCTGAGCAAGGTATGGACATCATCGCCATCGACAATGATCCGCATAAAATTCAAGTCATTAGTGAGTACATTGAAGATGCTATTATTTTGGACAGTACCGATATAAAAGCCCTTCAAGAAGCGGGTGTTGTAGGGCTTGATACGGTTATCATCAGCATTGGTGAGAACATTGAAGCGAGTATTTTAACACTAATGGCGCTCAAAGAGCTGGACAATAAAACCATTATTGCTAAAGCTATTACCCTGACGCATGGCGAGATTTTAGCAAGACTTGGAGCTTTTAAAGTTATTTATCCAGAGCGTGAATCAGCCAAAAAGCTGGTTGAAAATCTTGTTGGGAATGTTGTGATAGACCAAGTCGACTTTAGCAGCACCATAAAAATTGCTAAATTTTCCGTGACAAAATCGCTCGTTGATAAAATGGTTAAAGATATTGAAAGCATGTTTGAAAACGAGATTCATCTCATTGCCTGCAAAACCAGAGACAATTGGATATTTGATGTTGAAAAAACTTATAAAATTCGTGAAAATGATATGCTCGCTTTTATCGGTAAAAAAGCCTTTATTGAGAAGCTGAGAAACCTTACCAAATCTGAAAGTTAATCTTTACATGTAAAGCCTCTTTTAACAAAGTGTTGTTATAACCTTTACATGTAAAGAGGTTTTTCTCCATTTCCCAGCACCCTCTTGCACAATTTTTCATCATCCTAAAAAGGAGTGTTTATGAAATTCAATCCTCTAACGCCAGAAGAAGAATATGTCATCCTTCACAAAGGTACGGAAATGCCTTTTTCTGGGCAATATAACACTTTTTATGCTCATGGCACTTACCACTGTAAACGTTGCTTTGCGCCCCTTTATCGTTCAAATAGCAAGTTTGATTCGCACTGTGGCTGGCCTAGCTTTGATGATGAAATAGAAGATGCAATAAAGCGTGAAACTGACCGTGATGGAAGACGCACTGAAATACTCTGTAATACCTGTGGAGCGCATCTTGGACATGTTTTTGAAGGCGAGGGTTTGACGCCTAAAAATACCCGCCACTGTGTCAATTCCATATCTCTTTTATTTGTACCAGAATCTGAGTAGTTTTTTGTTTATGCTATAATACGGCACAAAATATTTTAAAGGAATTCTAAATGTCCCCAAGTGAACCAGACTCGCGTAGTTGTAGCTTACATCTTACTCTAGGCAGTCTATCATGACTCTACTTCTTGTCTATCTTTCTCTCGTTTTATTTGTCTCGTTTCTCTGTTCCATTTTAGAGGCTGTTTTGCTCTCAAGCACCGACTCTTATATTGAAACACTCCCAAAAGAAAATAATGAAACCGCTATTTCTATGCTCAAAGAGCTCAAATCTAACATAGACGTACCGATCTCTTCTATCTTGACATTCAACACCTTTGCTCATACTATGGGTGCTGCAGGAGTAGGTGCGCAAGCGCAAGTGCTTTTTGGAAATGAATGGCAAACCGCTGTGGCATTCGTCGTTACGTTGCTTATTTTATATATCGCAGAAATCATCCCTAAAACTATTGGTGCTTTGTACTGGAAAAAACTCCTCATTCCATCAGGTTATACGATCTCTTTTCTTGTGACACTCACCTACCCTTTTGTATGGGTTTCATCACTCTTGACCAATTACATTTCAAAAAACAAGAAAAAGCATCCAAACTTTTCACGCGATGAGATCATGGCCGTTGTCGCGATGGGTGAAAAAGATGGTTCTATTTTGAGTAAAGAGAGTGATTTGATCGAAAATCTTTTAAAACTTAAAAATATTAAAGCCAAAGATATTATGACACCAAGAAGTGTTGTGTTTGCATTGCCCTCATCTACAACCATTGAAGAAGCTATCGAAGATGATCGTATGTACATCCACTCGCGTATCCCTGTTTTTGGTGAGACATTGGATGATGTCGTGGGCATTGTTTTTAACCAACGAATTCTTGAAGAGAGCGTTGAAGATCATGATAAAATCACGCTTGAAGACATCGCGCATGAAGTACACATGGTCTCGGAAAACTTGCCTGTTCCAAACTTGATCGACCAGTTTGTCAAACGCAAAACACACCTTTTCATAGTCTTTGACAGCTACGGACAAACGGCGGGTGTTGTGACACTTGAAGATGCCATCGAGACGCTTTTGGGCGTTGAAATCGTTGATGAGATGGACGAAGTCGAAGACATGCAAGTCTTTGCCAAAGATCGCAGTAAAAAGTTCCAAGACCGCATGAAAGTAGAACGTAAAAAGATCGAAAAAGCGAAAGTGAATTAAATACGTTAAAAAGTAAAGAGGTTTTACATGTAAAGCCTCTTTACAAAACTTTTCGATACCGCCACTGCATACTTTGTTGATCCCACGTTAATTCATTGACACACGCATAGGGTTGGATGATGCTAAACATATCATTGATCTCAACGCCAAAAAGATGCGATAAAATCATTCGGTTAACGCCTGCATGTGCCACAATAATAATCGTACCCGTTGTACTATGAATGATTTCATCAAAAGCTCTTCTTGCGCGCACTGCCATATCATGAAAACTCTCGCCATTAGGTGGTGTAAAGTACTCCAAATTTTCGCCTCTTTGAGCATACAGTTTAGGATAGTTTAATTTGATATCAGACATCAAGACATTTTCCCAATCCCCCATATCAATCTCACACAATGCCTCAACAACTTGATACGTGATATCTTGATCATTGCACAAAACTTCAGCCGTTTGTAAACAACGCTTAAGAGGACTCGTAAAGATAGCGTTAAAGGGAATCGCTTTAAAATAATCGCGTAATGCTTCAGCTTGCTCCATTCCTAGCGCATCCAGTGGTACATCTGTTCGACCCAAATACCTTTTTTCGTTTCCATTATCAATGTATCCATGACGAAGCAGATAGACTTTTTCAACCATACGGGAAATCCTTACATGTAATGTTATTTATCTTTGCAATAATCGCTTTTACAGCATTTAAACGTTTGGTAATGTTGCGCTGTGCTTCGAGATTTCCTTCGCATTTGTTAAATGCCTTTTCAAAACGCTTTTCATAACCGCACACCTCATCTTCACTGACCAGCTTGTCGGCTAAAAAAAGCAGTTCATTGGCGTTTAAAGGATCTTTCGCATCAACCTCAATATCCATGTGTGTTTCAATGATATGAGCGATATTCTCATAGCCCATTTCACGAAGTTTTTGCGCACCAACAAATGCATGATTTCTCTCTTGTCGTGCAATGTCATGTAACAATGCCGCCGCACTTAAACTATTTTTATTGATACAAAGGTTAAAAGAAGCAATGTAATCATAAAGACTCATTGCCATAGATTCTACTGCTTTACAATGCTTGATAATGTGCTCAGGCACCTCATCTTGGTGCATGATCGCTAAACACTCCTCTTTGGTTGGCGCACCAAACGAGTCATACGCTTTTAGCGCTTTATAATCCTCGGGTGTATCCATATCCATTAAAACCGATTGTTCGCACACGTTTACATGTAAAGCATCATCTTTAAACGCTTCCAAAACACGTTTAAGCCCACCCTCACCACTGCTTGCAAGAATCAGCTCTTTATATTTCATGTCGATCAATGGCGGATGCCCTTTTCGCCCCAAAAACGTCGGGTAAATCACCCCTTTGCCTTCACACGCATACGCCTCATACAAACGTTCAAGGCTCCCAACTTTTATGAGTGGGATGTCCACAGGTTGCATATAAAAGGCACTCAGCGTTTCATCGATGACACTCAGCCCTTTTTGAATAGAGCTAAACATACCTTTGTCATAATCCTCGTTATAAACAATAGAAACATCATCATCTTTTAAAGCTTCTCTTATCTCATCTTGCCTGTGCCCAACGACCACATAGATATGCGTTATCCCGTGCGCTTTATAGGTCTGAATCAGACGTTTTAGCGCACTGGTTTGACCCAATGGCAAAAGAGGTTTAAAGTCGTGCATTCGGGAAGAATACCCAGCAGCAATGATAAGAACGGCGATGTTGCTCTTTGTCATTTCCTAACTTCTTTTAACTCTGATAAGCTCCGCTACAATGCTAATAGCGATCTCTTCAGGCGTTTGAGCATTGATGGGAACCCCCACAGGACAGCACACCTCATCTAGCTTATTTTGAGCATATCCCTCTTGCAAGAGTTGGTTGTAAACATAATTTTTTTTAGTTTTACTCCCAATCATACCGATATATTTCGCCTTCGCATGAAGCGTTTGCTCTAAAACGATTTTGTCTACACCTCTGGTAACAATGACAATGTAGCTATTTTTAGCGATTCCCACATCTTTAATCAACCCTTCATACGAAGAGGGAACCACATGAATTTCATCCGCTGTAGGAAAGCGCTCTTTGTTAGCAAAAGCGTCCCTGTCGTCTAAAACAACTGTGTAGAAACCAAGTGGTTTCGTCAGTGCGGCAATTTGCTGAGAAATATGCCCTGCCCCTACAATATAAAGCCGATCGGTATTGTAAAAAGGCTCAATCATATACTTGCTTTTCCCAACAAAAAGATGAAATTTGACACGATAGAAATTTTCTCTAAGCGAATCCGCAATCTTTTGAACCTCTTTATCTTCTTCACCAAACAGATCCGTTTCTGTGCATATCCATTTGTTTTTGCCAAAAGCACGTTTATTTGGCTGTGAAATATTCGTAATCATCACAAAATCAGCACCAGAGGCTTTAAGCTCTTTTGCTTTATGATAAACATTGAGTTGGTGAATATCCAAAGCATCAAGGTACTCTAAAAGAACACTCACTTCGCCACCACACACCATACCAGCCGCTCTTGCATCATCATCGGTGAGTTCAATATCTTCAATGGAACCCTGTTTTGTTTTAAATACCTCAGGCGCTAATTGAATCGCCATCGCTTCGAGTGTGCCTCCGCCTATCGTTCCCTCAATTGATCCATTTTTGCGAATCATCATCTTAGCCCCAGCTTCTCTAGGCGCTGAACCACTTTTTTCTAAAATAGTTGCCGTAACCACTTCGTGTTGTTCATTTAAGCTCTCCACAATATGCTCAATGATGGTTTTCATCTATTATCCTTTGTTTCTTTGGTTGTCTATTTTTCTTTTGATCATGCTGTTAGTAATTTTGATTGAATGATCATCTTCTTCAATATCAAGGGTGAGATCAAATTCAAACGCAAAGTGCTCTTTTATGTTTTGAATGACCTCTTTCTTAAGTGCTTCGCTCTCCTCTTTGTTGGCAAGGATTAGCTTTACATGTAAAGCATGATTCTCACCCACGGTAAGTTTATAATCCAAGATGCGAGAAAAACGTAAAAGAATTTCATCTACCTCTCGTAAATGAATTTCGTGCCCATTGATGCTTACTTTGTTTTCAATGCGCCCAAGCACTTTCTCCATTCTGCGAAGAAACGTACCACAGGCACACGGTTGTGTTAAAAAGCGTGCCATATCGCCTGTTTTATAACGAATAAGAGGCATCGCTTGGCGATTAAACGTTGTAAAAACAACCTCACCATACTCGCCCTCTCGCACAGGCTTCCCAGTGATGGGGTCTATAATTTCAAAGTACAGATGGTTCTCTCTTAAATGATAGCCATCAAGGCATTCACACTCAACGCCTCCACCATAGCCCATCTCGCTCATACCGTAGTGGTTAAAGACCTTGCACGCTCCTTGATGACTCAGTGACTCCACAAGTGCCTCAGGCACATAATCAGTGCTTAAAAGCACTTTTTTGATCTGTTTATAAAAGAGTTCTGGCCTAACACGGCTTAGGTAAAGCACCTGCATAGGAATGCCCACAATGCAAGTAATGTTATTTTCCCCAATGCACTGTGCTGTTTTCTCAACGTCTTGTAAAACACCATGCACTATACACGCGATGTTTGAGCGAGAAAGTGCCTTTTTGAGCAAATCCCCGATGCTTCCATAAGAGGGACCTGGAAGCAGTACCATTACGTTGTCGCTTTCATCAACCAAACAGTTCATGCCATACTGAAAAAAATCAATCGTCGCTTCCAAATCCTCATGCGTGAAAAAGATGCGCTTTTCATCGCCTGTTGTGCCAGAGGTATTTAAAGTGACAATGCGCTCAACATCATGGCTTGGAACCGATAAAAAATCATGGGCGTTTCGTTTAATATCTTCCGGTGTTGTAAAAGGAAGAGTTTCAAAATCTTTCAGTGACGCAATAGCACTTAAATCAATATCACCGAGTTTTTCTTGATAAAATCGGCTTTTATTTTTTGCATAGGTCAAGGTTTTAATGAGTTCACCCAACTGATACGCTTTTAAAACCTCTTGGCTTTTATGCGCTAGCTGTGTGCGCTCAAGTATCCAATGCTCCAACGGTGTGACTTGCATCATTTCCTCTTTGTGTCTCGATAAAGAGACTCTCCATTCATATTGGTCATGTTATACATGCAAAAAGGGATAAGCTTTCCATCAAGAGTAGAGACATGAATACAACAATCTCGAATGCGTTCCAAATTCACATTCCAAGCATCTTGAAACGCCATACCAGAGAGGCTAAAAGCGTTGTTTTGAATGGAGCTTAGGATTTTGTCCCAATCTGAGAGTTTCTCTTCTTGGACTTGTTTTTGATACGACCAATTACGTGCCACAAACGCTTTAGCCTTGGTCGCTCCTACTTCTGCTTTTTCACTTTCACTGGAACAACAAGAGCGTTTGCTAATAGGCTTTAAAACACCCTCTTCTATCAGATAATTACCATTAAACGAACAGAGCGCATTTTCACATCCTGGGGGTTGCATACTTTGCATACTGACCATCTGATGGGTTTGTTCGCAAATGCACTCCATCACTTCAGGCAGCGTAATGCGATCTTCATCTTTTGGCGCTTCGGGAATACGTCCAAAATAGCTTACCGGTTGAAAATGCACACCTCTAATCGCAGGAGACCTGCTTATGCCAAAACGTATGATCTCACCAATACTATCCACATTGATATGGGGTACGATGGTAGGAACAAGCACAACGCCAATGCCGTGTTTTCGGCAATTTTCAATCGCTTGGCATTTAACATCAAAGAGAGCCTTTCCACGCAGTTTTTCATAAATCGCATCATTAATGCCATCAAATTGTAAAAAGATAGAGTTAAGCCCCGCTTCTTTGAGGGCTTTTACGTACGCTTCATCTTTTGCCATTCGGATGCCATTGGTATTGACCTGAATAAAAGGAAAACCAAGTTCAACGCCTATACGAATAATCTCTGAAAGATCGTCTCTCACTGTTGGCTCTCCACCTGAGAGTTGGATGTTGCATTTACCTGAGACCTTTAAAATGTTCTCAAACTGAAAACGCAACTGCTCTAGCGAGGGATCGATACTTTTAGCATCCAGTGCATCCGCAAAACAGAAACGACAGTTAAGGTTACAACGAGATGTCACCTCAATGAGCGCCGTGCAGGTATGTTGTCTGTGCGCACTGCAAAGCCCACAATCATACGGGCACCCATGTTCGACTGGCGTAATGGGATTTTTGATGTAGGCTCTCTCTTTGATGCGAATCCACTCACGCATCGGTGTTGCACCTCGCCATAACACCGTTTCAAACGTTCCATGTTCTAAACATGTTTTGAGCATGAACGCACCATCCTTTTCTTCGACAATAAAAGCCTCAAGCTTATTCAAACAGATAGGGCAAAGGCTTTCAGTGTGCATCAAAGGATCAAACGTCATTGCATCTACTCTCTAGTGCCGTACTCGTAACCATGCTCTATCAAAATCTCACAGACTTTGATGTATGCTTTTTGAATCATACCTGCACAGATAGTTTTATAACTGAAATCAGCTCCCGAAAAATCCCTTTCTCCAATGAGTGTAACACATTTGGTTGAGCCAAATTCCGTTTTAAACCACTCGTGCAATTCTCTTACCATCCGTTGAAAATCGTCATTTGCATCTTCAGTTTCGTTTCCTTTTGCACCATAAAGCCCTAAAACACCAATGCCCCCCGTAAGCACACCGCAAGTTTTTTGTGTGTCGGCAATGCCCCTGCAAAGGCCTTGCGCGGAGCGTACCAAGTCATCATTGTGAGACCCTTCATCTTCAAGAGCGAGTTTATACATCATCTGCGCACAGCAAAAGCCCGCTGATGAGAATTTAAATAAACGTAGTGATAAATCATCCATTACTTTTCTCCTTTTTTCCCGATTAAGATAAAATAACCAGGTTTGCATTGTTTGATATTTTGTTCAAAAAAACAGCATGTTTGGGGTGCTTCGCCTTCAATGGTTTTATTCCAAAAAGTTCCCATAGACCCGTGTGAAAAAATGATTTTGACCATGAGTTCTTTGAGTAAAGAAGAACAATCCTCCAAAAGCATAATTTCAAAGCCAATCTTTTCTAACATCTCTTTTAAAGAAAGTAGATCATGCATTCCACGCATACACGAAGTGATGGAAAAATTATCCAGTTGGCTTATGGTTTCAGGATTTTTCGCATAAACATCGTTGATCACAAACCAGCCGCCTTTCTCTAAAACTCTAAACACCTCTTTTAGCGTTACATGTAAATCATTCATAAGCGACAACGTACACTCTGCTAAAACACACTCAAAACTTTCATTTTCAAAAGGAAGAGAATCACCTGAGCCTGAAATGAAAGTCGCAAAAGGGTTTTTTGCTTTTGCAACTGCAAGCAATTTTTCAGAAGGATCAATGCCAACAACTTTTATCCCATGATTTTTGTAAAGATACGAAGCAGTAGCCCCCATACCACACCCCAAATCAAGGATTCGGTCTTGTTTACGTAAAGCACAAAAGTCAACTGCTTTATCAGTGAGTTTAAATCCTCCTGGACGCAAGGTTTCACCTGTGGCTTCTTGCATACAGCTACTTTCATAAACGTTTATCACGCTACTTGTCCTCCAGCCCTTTTTCGACTTCAAGTATTTTTCCCAAAGCCAAATCTTCACTAATAAAAACCATATTACAAGTTGGGCATTTTAAAAGATCAACTTCAAAATTGCCATCAAGATAGCGGACTTTTACCTTTTTTGAAACCAATGCTTGATGGCATTTGTCACACATCCATGGGGTTGTTGTATCGATTTTATTTTCCATGTTAGGACTCCACCACTTCCATTCTATGGCTGTAAACATCTTTAATCGAGATGTTATTGCCCTCTTCTTCGTACTCCACCCAAAATGTCACATTTTGAATTCTCAGACGTGCAAGATAACTTGATGTTTGAGGGTTGAAAAATCGCTCTTTGTGTGTAATAGAATGATCCACTACTTTTTCAATATCACTCAGCAAAATAAATCGCTTTTCCATGAGTGCAACTATTTCGTCTGCAAGATGTAGTGTAAAATCATAAGCCTTACTCATAGGACACACCTCCTCCTCTTCGTTCCATATTTCTTTAAGAAGCTCTTTTTTAACTCGCTTTCGATTGTTTTGTCGATCTGAGAGTGTTGGCATTTTTTGTGGGGCATCTTGGTTAACTTCATTGCCATAAATGATGTCCAAAATGTGATACGCTTTTTTGTTGCCTTTGACGATAGCAGCTTTACACATCGCACAATAGACAAGAACATCTTGTTCACTCTCACTGATTCGATCTTTTACAAAATCTTCTGCTTGCTCAGGATTGGCATTTGAGACTAAACCACCGTAACCACAACATTTTGCTTTTTCTTTGGAGTATTCAAGCTCTTGAATGGTGTAGCCTAAGGTTTTCACGATGCTTCGTACACTATCATGAATCCCTGCATTGTGCCTAGTCGCACACGCATCATGAATGCAAAGTTCTCGCTTCCCTTTTTTAATATCAACCTCAGGTAAACCGTATTTGTCAAACACTTCCCATAAGGAGATGGTTTTGATCATCGGCAGATACTTTTCAAACGTTGCCGCACAACTTGAACAGGCTAAGATAAATGTTGGCTCACCCATCTCTTCCCATGTTTTGTGTATTTTTTGGATACTTTCAGGCATCAGATCAAGCCTTCCCGCCCAATCAGCAGGTGCCCCACAACAACCCAAATAAAGACCAACATCATTGTCAGCATCTTTGTCTTTAATCACGCCCACCAAATGCTTATAAATATTACCAATATAATCCGTATGCGTTGAGCTCAGTTGACACCCTGGGTAAAAGAGATAACCCGTTTTTCCTGATCCCTTATACAATCCTCTCGCATACGCTGAAAAGGCGATGACAGGATAATAAAAAAGATCTTTGGATTGTTCTTTACTCGGTTGTTTACGAACCATCGAGAAGTAATCACTATGGCTAAACTGCATATCTTTGAGTGCAAAATCATGTGCCGAGAGTGGCATTTTTCCTTTTTCAACCATACTTTCCCTTGTGAGATGAATGATCTCCTTCATGCCAATATCAACAGGGCAAACAACTTGACACAAACCACACTGTGTGCATGAGTTAATCATTTTATTGGCATGGTGAGTTCCTAAAATAATGCGTTCATTTTGATTAATCGTTCGAATATAACTATCAGGTGTGATGTTGAAACGTTGCAGGTGGACACACGCGTTTATACATTCATTGCATTGGCATTTGAGGCATCGTTTTGCCTCTTGTGTTGCTTCATTTTCCCCATAAACATCCGCGCTTTTTACAATCGTTTCAAGGGGTTGTACTTTATCAATTTTAAAATCTAATTTTGTTTTAAAAACTCCCTCACGTTCTCGTGATGCCAACATAGATGTTTTTGTAATGTAGCGATCAATCGAGACGGCAGAGCGTTTGCCAGAACTTACGAAATCAATAATACCGCCGCTGTTATTTTGAATTTTGCCTCCAATAAATAAAGAGGATTCATTCGCTTGAAATGTATGGGGGTTAATCTCATATACTTTGTCCCAAACACCCGTACCTAAATAAACAGCATCGTATTTTTCACTATAATTTTTTAGATCTTCTTGTGACACTTCAGTATTAAAATAAACCAAAATGCCTTTTTTTTCAATCACGGAGAGTTCTTCTTCAATAACACTGGTCTCTAAACCTTTGCCTTCATAATCCCAAAGGCTTCCGCCTATTCGGTTGGATTTTTCATAAATCGTGACTTGATAGCCTTTTTTATCCAATTCAACGGCGACAACAATACCACTTAATCCTCCACCAACAACGGCAACCGTGCCTTTTTGTTTTGGTAAAGAGAGTGATTTTTTAGGTAGCACATAGCCTAAATCAATAACGGTTTTTTCAAGTTCGCTGATGCGTATACTTCCACCGATCTCTTTTCGAATACACTGCGTTTCGCAAGGGTGGTTACAAATTTTTCCAATAAGTCTGCTAAAAGGAATTCTGTTTTCCATGATTTTGTAAGCTTTGGCAAAATCACCTTTTTCAATTTCAGACACAAATGCAATCACATCCAAATGAACAGGACACGATGCTACACATATCGGAGGTTCTGAATGAATACATTGATTGCCAATTTCCAGTAATTTATCTAAATCCATTCTTGTCTCTCCTCTTTTTCTAGCATTAAAGTTACATGATGAGCGAGATACAAAAGTATCTCACCCATCATTACAGCTGAAAACTATTTTTTCAAAGCTGCTAAAACTTTCTCTGGACGTGCTGGCAAGTGAGTAACTCTTGCACCACACGCATTGTAAATCGCGTTAATAATCGCTGCGTGAGGAGCCGCAAGAGGCATTTCACCCGCACCAGAAGCACCGTAGAAGTTGTTTGCTCTTGGTGTTTCGGTATAGATAAGATTCAAGCTATCAGGAACATCTTTGATTTTTGGAATACCACAACCAGTAAGTGTTGTATGTTTTTTGAGATCATCAAAGTCTTCACTAAGTGCTAGACCAATACCTTGAGTCAAACCACCGTACATTTGACCATCAGCGGCTAGTTTATTGATGATAGTACCGATGTCTGAAGCGAGTGTCATTTTCTCAACTTGTGTTTTACCCGTTGTGACATCAACCTCAACTTCTGCTACACAAACGCCGTACATGTAACCCGCAAATGGATTTCCTTGTCCGCCTGTTGGAGGTGTGTCAGTACATGGTGCTGTCCATTTACCCATGTATTTAACTTCACGACCTTCAGCAACCATCTCAGCATAAGTTCTGTATGTACCATCTGCTTTTTTCAAACCTTCAAGTAAGTTACGGCACGCAACTGTGATCGCATTACCTGTTACAAGGTTTTGACGGCTACCGCCTGATGGTCCACTGTTTGGTGTTTTAGTCATATCGTTCATGACTAGATCAATTTGATCAACAGTAAGATTGAGTGGTCTTAGTGTTTCGTGTGCATAAGTCAATGTACCGATATCTGCACCTTGTCCATGATCTTCCCATGATGTACCAACAGCTACACCTTTTGGTGTAATTTCTGCCCATGCTTCAGATGTGTCTGGACCATCCAAACCACAACCATAAATATTAACAGAAACGCCAACACCGTATTTTTTGACTCCATCACTAGCTGCATTTTTTGCAGCAGCTGTTTTTTTAGCAAGCTCATAAACTGGACGTGATTTATCAAACAATCCTTCCAAACAGTATGCATCTGGAGCACAACCTGTTGGTGTTGTTGCACCTGGTCTATAAATATTTTTATATCTGAATTCAAATGGATCAAACCCTGCTTTAACCGCTAATTCATCAATAAGTACTTCGGATGGGAACATGATCTCAGGAGCACCGTATCCACGGAATGCTGAACCCCAACCATGGTTTGTACAAACAGTGCGTCCGTTACCACGGATATTAGCAATATTATAACCAGCACCACCAAATTGGAAGCCACGTTGAGTTAACAAGTCACCAAATTCTGAGTAAGGACCATGGTCAACGCTCCAATCAGACTCTAATGCCAAGAGTTTACCCTCTTTATCAGCAGCCATTTTCATGGTTGTCCAGAATGGTGAACGTTTACCTGTATAAGTGATTTGTTGGAACATATTAAATTCAAGATAAACTGGTCTTCCAGTAGCCAATGTTGCAACACCTAAGAGTGCTTCAATCGTTGGACTAAATTTATAACCAAATGTCGCACCGATATTGTTTTGAACAATAAAGACATCTTCAGCTTTCATGCCAAGACCTTCTGCAATCATCAATGAGTGGAAGTGAAGTGCAATACTCTTAGAGTGAATAATCAACTTGCCTTCATCATTAACATACGCAAAACCAACATCTGGCTCAAGAGGTAAGTGTGGTTGTCTTTGTACATAGAAGTTGTCTTCAACAACATGTGGAGCACTTTTCATAATAGAAGATGTTTCGCCACCTTTTGCGATATAGTTTGTAAAGTAAACGTTAGGAGTGCCCGGATGAATTTCAATCGCATCGTCTGCCATCGCATCTGGTGCATTCATATAAGCTGGTAATTCTTCCAATACCACTTTAACTTTGTCCACACCCGCATGAGCCGCTTTTTCATTGTCCGCTAAAACGATAGCAATCGCATCACCAAATTGGAAGATTTTTTTGTCATTTAAGATTGGTCTGTCAAGTCCATCACCTTTGTTAGAAGGGAATGCCAAACCGTTAATGCGGTTTGTTCCTTTTACATCTTTATACGTAAGAACAGCTACAACACCTGGAACTTTTTTAGCTTCTTCAGTGTCGATTGAGATGATATTAGCATGAGAAACTTTTGCTTGAACAAGTTTTGCATGAAGCGTAGTTGAAGGAAGTTTCAATCCTAAATCAGCACCGAAATCCCATGTTCCCATAACTTTTGCCATTGCAGATGGACGAATGAGTGATGAACCGATTAAAGAAGCACCCTCTGGGATTTTTTTCCAGAAATCTTTAACAGTCATTTCACCTCTAACAAGTTTTGCAGCATCCATAACCGCATCAACGAGAGGTTTGTATCCTGTACAACGACACAAGTTTTTATTTTTTTGGAACCAGTCTCTGACTTCTTCACGGGTTGGATTGTCATTTTGCTCAAGAAGTGCTTTAGCTGAAACGATGAAACCTGGAGTACAGAAACCGCATTGTGCGCCACCATGTACCATCCATGCAATTTGAAGTGGGTGAAGCTTGTCTTTAGTACCTACACCTTCAATGGTGATGATTTCATCATTATCTTCAACTTTTTTCATCTTAGTAATACAAGCTCTAACGAGTTTGTTGTTAAGAATAACGGTACACGTACCACATTCTCCGCTACCACAACCTACTTTTGTTCCTGTAAGTCCGAGCTGTTTTCGTAATACATCAGATAATTTTTCTTCTGCATCTGCAACCAAAGTTGTTTTGGCACCATTGATAATTATTGTTCTTTTTAACATGTTGTTACCTCATATATATAGTATTTACATTCTCTTACGTGTAAGAGATATGCAAAAAGGGCATATTTGCATACATAAGCTTTCCGAAAATCTCATTTTAGATGTCTTAAATATGCTATTTTTGCATATTACACACTATGAAAAATCAAAAAACTCACCAATTTAAACCCACCATGAAAAGCACCTACCTACATTGTATTATTCATGTTGTATAGAATGTTTTTTGGCCTCCCTTAGTATGTGTATTTTTGTTGTCAATTCAAAGTATATACTAGGCATATAGCATGAATATAGCAAAAGCCTTTATCTGAAAATTTAATTAAAAAAAATATTATGAATGAGTAACATGTTTACATGTAAAGTTTTATCTTTTGGATAATATGGCAAAAAAAAGCTTTTTTGTAAGCTGCTATTTGGTATCTTTAGCCAAAGCTCAAATGGTGGAGGAACACGTTTTTTGAAAACATACAATTTTTGTTATGAAACAGGATCACTACCGAGTATTATAAATTTTACGCTATTTGAACATGAAAAAAATATTTTAGTACAGATATTTTGTGGTCAAGGGAAAGAAGTATTAAAGTACGTTAGTGACGTCATCCTCAGCCATATTCCTCACGCCATTTGTCTAGGAACTACAACCGATGGAGAAATATTCGGTGAGCGCATTACAACATTGCAAACCATTATTTCCATTAGTATTTTTGAACACACTTTCATCAAAACAGCCTATATCCAAGACGAAGATTCGTTTCAATGCGGCATGCAGTTGGCATCTGATTTGATTACTCCCAATACAAAGTTGCTCATTCTTTTTTCAGATGGTACCCGTATGAATGCAGAAGAGTTTTTAAAAGGTGTTGAGTCTTATGATCCGACAATACCTATTTGTGGCGGTATGGCAGGAGATAATGGAAAATTTGAGCAAACCTATATTTCTTCACAGAACACTATTTTAAGTGAAGGGGTCGTTGGTGTCTCTTTAAATTCTGATATTCTTCGCGTTGCTACGGATTATAAATTTGACTGGAAACCTATAGGATTAGAGCATACGATTACAAAAGTCCAAGATAATAAAGTTTACTTGATAGACAATATAAAAGCTGCCGAGTTTTACGATAAATACCTCGGCAGCAATTTCTCACAAACAGAATTTCCCTTAATCCTTGAAAAAAATGGCATCATTATGGCAAGAGCTGTCATTGGAAAACATGAAGATGGAAGTCTAAGTTACAGTGGCAATTTCAAAGAAGGTGATAAAGTCAGAATTGGCTTTGGCGATGCCGAGTCTTTAATGAAAGATCCCATAGAAGTCTTAGAAAACTTGCATTCTATTGATGTAGAAACATTTTTTATCTTCTCTTGTATGGCACGCAGAAGGTTTATGCCATTTTTAATCAAACTGGGTATTGGGTCATTTTCAAAAACAGCCGCAACTTCAGGATTTTTCACCTATTCAGAATTCTATCATCAAAATGGACACAATAAACTCCTCAATCAAACACTCACGGTTGTTGCGTTAAGTGAATCGGGAAAGAGTGTCCCTGCTTTAAGAAGCACAAATAAAGAGGAAAGTAAAAAAGACACCTCTTATTCTAAAACGATTGAATCATTGACTCACTTAATTGAACAAAGTGCAAGGGATTATGATGAGCAGTCTAAACGCTTAGAGCAACAGATGAATTATTCAAAAAACCTTTTGGAATCTCATAGGCAATTTTTACGCTACACGGTTCACGAGATGAACACTCCTTTAAGTGTCATTATGAGCAATATAGAACTGCATGAGATGGAATTTGGAAAAAGTGTTTATTTGGAAAATATTGAAGTTGGCATTAAAAGTATTTTTTCGATGTACGATGATTTGAGTTATTTGGTTAAAAAAGACCATATTCACTATTTGAAACAAAAGATTGATTTAGTCGATTATGTTCGTAGTCGCATCGATTTTTTTGCTCAAGTTGCCGATAAAGCAAAATCCATGTTTCTCTTTGAAACGAATCACAATAAGATTTATATCTCCTTTAATGAGACAAAATTGCAACGCATCATCGACAACAACCTCACCAATGCTATCAAATATACATTTGAGAATGAAAAGATTATTGTTTCTTTACATAAAGAGAACGATAACTGCCATTTTTGTGTAGCATCTCATTCACGAAAAATTCAAAAACCTGAAAAAATATTTGAAGAATTCTACCGTGAAGAGAAAGCACAAGATGGCTTTGGGCTGGGGCTCAATCTCGTTAAAAGAATTTGTAAGGAAGAAAACGTGAAAATTACACTGCATTCAGATGAGACAATCACATCCTTTTCGTATCAATTCAAGGTTGACAACGCATGAAAATTTTACTCTTAGAAGATGATATACTGCTTAACGAATCGATCACAAAGTACCTCACGACCGTTGGTCATGCCATAACTTCTGCCAGGGACGGTAATGTGTGCTTAGAAATCTTAGAGAAAGAAAAATTTGACTTGCTCGTTTTTGACATTAATGTGCCCAACATTAATGGCTTGAGCATTTTGGAGACATTGCACGCGCAAAAAAAGATCATACCTATTATTTTTATCTCTGCTCTTATTGACATCGAAGATATATCAAGAGCTTTTGAACTTGGATGCTATGATTATTTGAAAAAACCTTTTCATTTAAAAGAGCTCAACCTGAGAATCGATAGAATTTCAAAAACCGCTAAAAAAGAGATGCATCACAAAGTCCTCTCTGCCTCTTACAGTTTCAATAATGAAAATATGACGCTTTACTTTCATGATGAGCCCCAGGTTTTATCCAAACGACAACTTCAAATTATCCAATTTCTGGCACACAATCGAGGATTTGTCTGTAGCTACGATATGTTCAGAGAAAGTGTATGGAGTGATTTCGATATGGATGTTGACGAAGCAACCATACGAACAGAAGTCAATCGCCTAAAAAATCATTTGAAAGAAGATTTCATCGTCAATATTAGAGGTAGTGGCTATATGATTAAAGTTCCTTCATTGTAAGGCGTTTGTTACTTTACATGTAAAGGTTTTATTGATTGTAAAAGTTAAACTTCTATTTATACACCAATGTCTTCATTCCAAAGTTCAGGATTTTTTTCTATAAAAGATTCCATCAGTTGGCGACATTTTGGCTCATTCATCACTTCAACCTCAACACCTCGTGACCTTACGTACGATTCTGGTCCACAAAAGGTATGGTTTTCACCGATAACAACTTTTGGTATGCCATAAAGCAAAATGGCACCACTGCACATATCGCAAGGAGATAACGTAGAATAAAGCGTTGCTCTTTTATAATCACGTGCGCTCAGTCGCCCAGCATTTTCCAAACAGTCCATTTCTGCATGCAACACAGCACTTCCTTTTTGAACTCTTTGGTTGTGACCACGTCCGACGATTTTACCGTCTATCACAAGAACAGAACCAATAGGTATACCACCCTCATCCAAACCTTTTTGGGCTTCTTCTATGGCTGCTTCTAAAAATTTATCCATTGTTTTTCCCTTTTAGTGTTCATAGATTGCTTTGTATTATAGCTTCTTTACTATGTTTGATTAGGTGCGGAAGCTAAACTTTGAGGAGTTAACTTTTGGTTGCTTTACATGTAAAAAATGAAATTTTGGAAAGTTAAAAGTTTAGTTCCCACTCTTTATGCTATCTGCGATTTCATAGCTTAATTCTTCAATTTTGCCACAAACAAAGACACCAAATATTTCTAAAATTGATAAATAGTTATTGTCTGCTGATAGTGCACTATACCCATTTACCTTTATAGATGTTGGATGAATTAACTTTGAGCAAAGCTTATGCATTGCCAAATGCTCATTTTTATAACCATATTGCCCAGCTAACACTCCCATATTGAAATATTTTTTTTGACAAACATAAGGGCTTTCATTAAGACTTTGATCTGTAAAATTTTTGACTTCTTCTAACTCAGATATATCTTTGTGATGATTACGTAAAAGCCCAATAAAACCATTTTGGATCTCTATTGTATCTTGATGCATTTGTCCAAGCCATTCATCAAGTCCTTCATCGCTGTCATATATATGCTTAGTTATTAAATATAGTTCAAATAAGTTTCTAACCTGAATACTAGTTAAAGTCAAATCAACTCTACCAGCAATAAATCTATTCAATTCTCTTTCTATTTCTTTAAAAAGATTTACAAAAACAAATACCTTTATAGAACTATTTTCAAAATTATTAAACATACTTACAAAATTAGAAATTACATTTTTAGCCGTTTCTAAACTTTCATTATGCACCATCTACATCTCCTATGATCATATCTTACTCCATCAAAAACTTATGATATTTGTAAAAACCTCTCCACATCCCCAACTATCTCATCCACCGCCTCAGTCGCTTTTTGATGCAACACTTTCGTATAAACCCTCTCGTTAATGGCATCGCTTGGCTCTAAATTATTGAGGATTGCAACTTTTACATGTAAAGCAAAATGATCCATAGCAATGACGTTTCCACTTGAGCCGATGATGACAAGAAACTCGCAGTTTTCCATCGCCTCATAAAGGTGTTCATACATGGGTGCAGGTTCACCAAAGAAGACGATGTCGGGGCGAAAGGAGCCTCCGCAGCTTTTACATGTAAAGGTTCGCTCTTGTTTGGCGTAGCCGATGAGATGGGTTGTGCCACACTGTTCACAACGAAGGCGTGGTAAAAAACCGTGCAAGTGTAAAATGTCAATGCAGCCTGCTCTCTCGAAAAGGTCATCCACATTTTGGGTGATGAGGGCAATGTCATTGGGGTATTTTTCTTGTAGTTTGGCGATGGCATGGTGTGCGGCATTGGGCTTGACGGAGGAGAGTTGTTCACGTCTGGCATCGTAAAATGCCAAAGTGTTTTCTCTATTCCAGCTCAAACACCCTGCCTGACAGATCTCTTCGATGCGGTACTTTTCCCACAATCCATCCGTGTCGCGAAAGGTGGAGAGTCCACTCTCTGCACTGATGCCCGCTCCTGAGAAAATCACAATCCGTGCCATCTGTATTACCTCTTTATAGTTTTGCTAAAAACGCTTTCATTGCCTCGTTACAATCTGTTGGATTTTCAACAACGCTCATGTGCGCAGCATGTTTAATGAGTACAAACTGGGCATCCTTAATCTGATCTGCCATCGCTTTCATGCGTAGTGGTGGCGTAAGCGCATCAAGTTCACCGCAAAGCAAGAGTGTTGGAAGCTCAATAGAGGGCAAATAGGCACTTGTGTCATTGCGTGTTAACATCGCAAACAAGCACCCTTTCACGCCGATGGAATTAAACTTTATCGACTTAGCAATGCGTTTGTCCACTGCCTCTTTATGCTCTTTTTTGTAAACATCACTGTAACATCGCCCGATAAAATTTTTAGAAAAAGAAGACAAGCCTTGAGCGTTGATGCGTCTTATGACATCGGAGCGTTTGAGTTTCGCTTCATTGTCATCGGCGTTTGAAGTGGTATCGCATAAAATGACCGCTGAAAAGTTACTTTCCATACGTTCTACGGCACGAAGAACGATGTAACCACCCATCGAAAAACCACACAATATAGGTGGCTTTTCAATTCTTAGCTCACGTATAAGCATCTCCAAGTCATCGACAAACGATTCCATTGTAAACTGTCCATCGCCCACAGAAGAGTCTCCAAGCCCACGAATGTCGTATGCTACACAGTAGTAGGTATCACGAAGAGCCGCTATTTGCTCACTCCACATCGTGTGGTCATACGGAAAACCGTGTAAAAAAATGATTGCTCTATTTTTTTGATTGCCTTCCAGTAAAACCGATAACCCACCAACTGTTTTTTTCATTTTTATATCCTTTGTATGCACATTATACATCAGACATTAAAATATAACGCCTCCTTGTGGTGCATTACGATAGCGGTGGTACTTTGCTCAGGATGAATTTGAAATGTTTCGCTGAGTTCTATGCCAAACTCTTCTGGCTTTAAAAGATCAAAAATGATTCTGGTATCTTCCAAGGCAGGGCATGCTGGGTAACCAAATGAATAACGACACCCATGATAGCGCTTCATTTGCACATCGCGCAAACTATGCCCTTCACTCTCAGCGATGCCAAGATCGAGGCGTATCTGTTTATGTGCAATTTCAGCAAGAGCTTCTGCTAATTCAACACTAAGACCATGTACAAAGAAGTACTCGGTAAAATTGCCCGCATCGTAAAGCTCTTTTTCATACGCAGAGAACTTTGGTCCTGCACTTACACACGTTAAAGCTAAAACATCATGGCGAGAAGGAGAAATAAAATCACTCAAAGAGCGATACGGGTTTCTATTTTGACGCGGAAAGTCAAAAACTTTGATGGCTCTACTTTTAATCGCTTCGATGCTTTCACGATTGACCTCTTTCTCACTAAAGTAGCCATCACTCTCATCAAAAAGGTAAAGGTTGTTTTCATTTGATCGTGCTGGGTAGTAACCATAGATGATGGTCGGCTCAAAAAGTCCAAGTCTCTCGATGTCCGCTTTTACCCTCTCATAGGTCGGGTAAAGCACTTCATCTAGCTGCTTCTGCTTCTCTTCTTTGCTCTGCCCTTTTCCACTGTAACCCCAACGTTGTGCGAAAAGAATTTTGTGATTGATCCACGAAAACGCCAACTCTTTAACATCGGTTTTAAGCACACGTCTGCCCCAAAATGGAGGTGTCGGAATGGCAATGTCGCGGCTTGGCATTTTGATCTGTTCAAATGAAGGCATCTCTTTAACTTCTTTATTGGCACGATTCACGCTATTGTCAATGACAGGTCGATCAAAAGAGGTATCAAAATTTTTCGCCTCAATGCGACTCATCGCCGTTAATCCCTCAAAGGCATCTTTGCAGTAATAAATCGGTCCATCGTAAATTGGACGGCAAAAATCCTCAACAAAGTTGTCAGTCAGTGCCGCACCCCCTAAAATAACAGGGATTTTGATGCCCATTTTCTGCATTGCTTCTAGGTTTTCTTTCATGACATTGGTCGATTTCACCAAAAGCCCGCTCATGCCGATGGCATCTGCATTGTGCTCTTTAAGTGCTTCTAGAAATTGTTCCAAATCAGCCTTAATACCGATGTTAATGACCCTAAAACCATTGTTACTTAAAATGATATCCACAAGGTTTTTACCCACATCATGCACATCGCCTTTAACGGTTCCGATGATCAGCGTTGTGGTCGTACTCTTCTGGGTTTTTGGCAAATAAGGCTGTAAAAAATCCACGGCCGCTTTCATAACTTCAGCCGACTGAAGCACAAAAGGCAACTGCATTTTTCCACTACCGAAAAGCTCGCCAACCACTTTCATCGCATCGATCAAAATCTCATTGACGATGATTTCAGCGGCTATCTCATCTTTTGCTGTTGGTAAAAGAGTGAGCATACGCTCTTTATCGCCATCGATAAGCAATGTCGAAATTTTCTCTTTGGTACTCATAGCAAGATACGCCGCGTCACTCTCGTCTTTATTTTCAACCACACCCTCAAAATGTGAAATGAATTTAAAAAGCGGATCGCCCTCAACTCTTCGGTTAAAGAGTAAATCTTCACAGATTTTTTTATCCACGTCGCTGATCTTGTGCATTGGAAGCGTGTTTTTAACATTGACGATCGCCATGCTCAGACCCGCTTCGACACAATGGTGTAAAAAGACGGAGTTTAGGTATTCGCGTGCGTGTTTTGCCAAACCAAAAGAGATGTTTGAAACACCCAAAACAAAGCCTACTTCAGGGTGCATTGCGTGAAATTCACGAATGGCATCAATGGTTTCAATCGCCGCCGTGTGATACTCAGGATCACCACTACCCACCGTAAACGTCAAAAGATCAAAGACTAAGTCTTCGGGATGAATACCATGTTTTTCCGTTGCTAAGGTATAAATGCGCTCTGCAATAGCCACTTTTTGCGCTTTGCTTTTTGCCATTCCTACTTCATCAATGGTCAAACAGACCAATGCCGCACCAAAGCGTTTGGCAAGAGAGCAGACTTTATCGAACTTTTCGATGCCATCTTCAAGGTTCACCGAGTTGATGATAGGCTTACCACCAATGAGTTTGAGTGCCACTTCAAGAGCCGGAACTTGAGTGGTGTCAGGCATAAGAGGTAGAGCAATTTTTTGCACATAACGCCCCATGACTTCTTTGGTGTCTTTGTGCTCGTCCCGTCCTGCAAACCCGACACTCACATCAATGCCATGCGCGCCACTGCGAACTTGTTGCTGTGCTACACTGAGCGTGCCATCGTAGTCTTCGGCAAGAAGTAGTTCACGAAACGCTTTTGAGCCTGTGGCGTTGCTTCGCTCGCCTATTAAAAAAGGTGCTGGGTCTTGTTTGAGTGCTCTGATTTCAAATAAAGAGGCGATGCTTCGTGGCATTTCCCCTTTAGGCGCAAGCGGCTTTTTGCCTTCCACACGTTTGGCTAGCTCTAAAATGTGTTGAGGCGTCGTACCACAACATCCGCCTAAGATGCTAACGCCTGCAATTTGTGTAAATTTTTCTTGAAGTTCGGCAAATTCACGAGGTCCCATTGGGTAAAAGGTATAGCCACCACGGTTTTGAGGAAGCCCCGCATTGGCATGCACACTGATGGGTTTACCCCAAACAGAACTAAGCGTTTTCACATGCTTTTCGACCTGCTCAGGCCCTGTGCCACAGTTAAAGCCTAGACTTAAAATATCAAAAGGTTCTAAGATCGTTGCGATGGTCGTAGCATCCGTTCCAATGAGCATCGTGCCACTCAGTTCAATTGTGACAGAAACCATAATCGGAAGCTTTACATGTAACTCTTTTTGAGCGTCCATAATGGCATGAAGTGCGGCTTTAATTTGCAAAGGGTCTTGCGCGGTTTCAATGAGAAAAAGATCCGCCCCACCATCGATTGCTCCACGCGCCGCTTCTTTGTAGCCTTCATACATTGCATCATAACCAATATGCCCTAAAGAAGGCAGTTTTGTCCCAGGTCCAAACGCAGCGGCTGTAAAACGTGGCTTTTGCTCTGTGGCAAAATCTGCACACGCTTCTTTAACGATATTTGCACCCGCTTTTGCTAACTCATAAGTACGTTCACCGATGCCGTAATCGTCCAAAACCCACGGCAAAGCACCAAAGGTGTTGGTCTTGATAATGTCAGCACCTGCCAGTAAATAACCACGATGGATTTTAGAAATTTCATCTTTACATGTAACATTTAAAAGCTCGTTACATCCCTCTTTGCCTTCCCATTGCTCAGGAGAAATCTGCAAAGCTTGGATCTGCGTGCCCATCGCACCATCGATGACTAAAATTTTTTCTTTTATGAGTTCTTGAAGTGTTGCCAAGTGAAATTCCTAGTGTGTTATAACGTATCTTTTATAATATCAAAAGTTTGGTAAGGTGAGAATAAAGAGCGGTTTTTAGATCATGAAGAGGTGTTTTATACCTCTTCATTTTTCGTTACATGTAAAATTATGGATTGACGGTAGATTTGTAAACAGCTTTACCACCACTGATCACTTTAATAACAGCCGAACGAGTTGCATTACCATTTTTATCGATAGAAATGAGACCTGAAACCCCTTCAAAGTTGGTGGTTTTTTTGATCTCATCGTTGATGCACACGCTATCTTCTGGGTTTGCACAACGATTGATCGCGTCCACAAAAAGATTATACGCATCAGCCCCTAGCGTTGAAAATGAGTTAATCTCTTTTTTACCTGTCTTTTTCTCATAAGCAGCTAAAAACTCTTTAGACTTTTGCGTTGGAGGCACGGTGTAATCAAAATAATCAGTAAACATGTGTCCTTCTACGCTATCACCACCCAGCTCTATAAACGTTGGATTAGCTACACTTTCACCCGATAGAAATGGCTTATTAAGCCCAACTTGTTTCGCTTGACGTGTGATGAGCGCACCCTCGGCATGATACAATGGCATAAAGACAAAATCAGGATTTAAAGCTTTAATTTGGGAAACGACTGCTTTAAAGTCTTTATCACCCGAATTGACCTTAAGCTCCTTAATCACTTTACCACCATTGGCAACAAACGCATCCGTAAAAGTTTTAGAAAGCCCGATAGAATAAACTTGCGCTTGATCTACAATCGAAACAGCCGTTTTGAGCTTTAACTCTTTCGCGGCATAATTCGCAACAATATTTCCTTGAAATGAGTCCGTATAGCACACGCGATTGCCATAGGTTCTATTGTCATTCAATTTATCGTTGGTTGCCACTGTTGCAATGACAGGAATCTGTTTTTTATCGGCGATGGAAAGAACTTGCGCTGTATTGCTGCTTGTAATTTCTCCAATAATTCCCACAACTTTATCCGAAGTAATCAATCTTGTTGTCGCTGTGGCAGACTCGACTTTATCGCCTTTGCTATCGACTAAGACCAATTTTACAGTATCTCCGTTTTTCAATTTTGGCGCAAGGTCATGAGCAAACTCAATACCTTCATACGTAACTTGACCATAAGCAGCCAAAGAACCGCTCATAGGTAAAATAACACCTACATTAATCTCTTTTGCAAATAAAGATGTTGTAACTATGCTTGCAAGGGTTGCAAGCGTTAATACACGACGCATTATATTTCTCCTATTTGGTTAATGCTCAGAAGTGTAGCAGAACTCTGTTTTAATGTCAAGTAATTCGACCTATTTAGTAGTGTATAAAGAACGGGCATTAAAAGATGGCACTATTATTCGACACAATAGACTCAAAACATTACATGTAAAAAGAAAGAAAGCAAAAAAGAAGTTCAGAAGAGGCAAAAGCCTCTTCTTTATAATAGTAAGTAAATTGCGAAAGAGTTAAGCGTGATTGTTTTCAGCGGTATCGAGTGCTTGAGAGACATCTACGATAATTTGAAGTTTTTTAATAATCTCATTCATCGCGCGACTCTCTTCTTGCGCAGCGATGCTAATGCGCTCTACTTCTGACTGTGTTTTGATGATTTCATCGACCGTGCGTTGAAGCGCTGGAACAATTTGATCGACCACTTTTTGAACATCCATGATGGAGATGCGAATATTATCGGTTGATTTGTTACTTTGATCGGAAAGTTTACGTACTTCACTTGCAACGACGGCAAACCCACGTCCATGATCACCCGCACGTGCTGCTTCAATGGTTGCATTAAGTGCCAAAAGGTTCGTCTCGCTTGCTATATATTTGATTGCGGTGGTGATGTTACCAATCTGTTCTACCGCTTCGGTCAATTCTTGTGCCATATTGTTTGTGACTTGAACATTTTGGACCTCTGAAGCCAATTTACTATTGACGATAACAATCGTATTGGCGGTATCTTCGATAGATTGGGAGGCTGTTTGCGTAATCGTAGATATCTCTTTGGTTAATGTCGCAAGTTTTTTTGAAATATCGCGTGCTTCTTGCAACGCTTTATCGCTATTGATAGCCGTGACAATTTGTGCCAAACCGCTGACACTCTCAGCCGTAGCCGTACGAGGTGGGCTTGGGATAACCGTTACATCAGGGCGCAAGTAGTGACTGTATTTGGTATAGAGTGCTTTACCCGAAGAGACATAACCATCGGTTCCAATGATGTATTTAGCATCACTAAGCGCCTCTCTTGTTTCGCTTTCGCTACACTCGTCAAATGGAATAATTTTATATCCTACATGATTGAGATTGTAAAATTTGAGAAATTTGAGTAATACATTCGCACCTGAAGCACTATTATTAAATATGACAACATTTTCGCCATCAGGAATTCGACCAATTGCCACAAAGAAATCAGTAGGAGGAACAAATTCAACTGAAATCACTTTTTCTTTGCCATATTTTTTGATCATTTCATCGTAGCGATTTGCAAAGCAAACAACTAAGTCAAAGTTTGCAACGTCAAAATTTTGGTAATTACTAAGGGTAGCTTTTTGGTAAGTGGCGGCAGTAGAAAGAGTGGCATCGACTAAAGAAACAAGCTCTTGGGTTGTTGCTTCGTTCGCTCCAATTAAGAGTAGATTAACGCTCATGTACTTTCCTTATAATCAATTGTTATAGTCACATTCAGGTCATGTAAAAGTTAAAGTTTGCCATTATTCTATGCCATTCTTAATAAAGCAATTCTTTATTCGTATATTATAAGGAAAAAATATGACAAAAAAGGGATTAAAAATAAGCAAGCCTTTTTTTTTAATCGTTGTATAATAAACCAAATTTTTCAGAAGGTCTTTGTAATGTTTGATATTCAGAACTATTACAGCTTTATTGGAGCTATTTTAGTGTTTCAACTTCTACCTGGTGCTGGCACGATTGCTATCTTAAATGCTACGGCACGTAATGGTATTAATGCAGGACTCGGTGCCGTATTTGGAACACTTTTGGGTGATTTTGTTTTTATGATCGCAGCCCTTGCAGGACTTGCCGCCATTATGCAACAAAACCCATTTCTCTTTGAGCTTTTACAATACTTTGGTTCAGCTTACCTTATATGGCTAGGTATTGGATTATTACGGACTAAAATTGAACCTGAAAAAACGAAGATAGAACCTAAAAAGTCGGCATGGATCTATCTTAGACAAGCCTTTTTTGTGAGCATCACAAACCCAAAAGTGATGCTTTTCTTTGTTGCATTTTTTCCACTTTTTTTAAGGACTGATGCAACACAAACAACGCTGGTTGCTATGATTTTACATGTAAGTCTTATTAGCTTTATTTATCAAACACTTCTTGTCCTTTTAGGTAACACCGTTGCACGTAAACTCAAAGCCTTTCCATTGGCACGCAAAGTTGCCACGCGTCTTGCTGGCTTTGCACTCGTCGCATTTGGTATTAAACTTGCCATCAACAATCGATAAAAGAGCTTTTCAATGCCTTTAAAACATATCTTGCTGACGCTTGGAGTCGTAGCCATTTGGGGAATAAATTTTGTGGTCATTCAAGTAGCCCTTAAAGAGATTCCTCCTATTCTCCTCACTTTTTTGCGTTTTTTCTTTGCAGCTTTTCCTGCGGTCTTTTTTCTCAAGCGTCCTAAAAACACCTCATGGAAACTGCTCTTTTGCTACTCTTTGAGCATGTTCGTTCTTGATTTTTCGCTTCTTTTTTCGGGAATGTATGTGGGCGTAAGCTCTGGTATTGCTTCACTCAGTCTTCAAACACAAGTTTTTTTTACTGCCATCTTGGCGGTTGTTTTCCTCAAAGAAAAAATGACATTGGCCAAGATAGTAGGAGCACTTGTTGCTTTTTCAGGCATTATCTATGTTGGTTTTCACACCGGAGGCGATGTCAATCTTTTTGGGTTGTTGCTTGTTGAAGGAGCGGCTTTTTCTTGGGCAGCAGGTAATCTTTTTTCCAAACGCATCGGTCATGTCGACATGCTCTCTTTGGTCGTCTGGGGAAGTTTGCTCTCGTTGCCTTTTTTACTTGCCCTCTCATTTGCCTTAGAATTGCACCTATGGAGTTTTGAGAAAATGGCGCATCTGTCATGGCTCAGTATTGGCTCAATCGCTTATCTTGTCTATCCTGTCACACTTTTTGGCTTTGCCATTTGGAGCTTTTTACTCAGTCGCTACCCAGCAACCACCGTCGCTCCCTTTACGCTTCTTGTTCCTGTCTTTGGTTTTTCAGCATCAGCTCTTCTTGTGAACGAAGCGCTTCCTAGCTGGAAACTTGTGGCTGCTTTTTTGATTGTATCAGGGCTTGTTATCAACCTCTACGGCGACCTTATTTTCAAGCGGACTTAACTTCACGACAACCACACACGTTAGACAATAACTTTTTTCGGTAACCATTTTGTTTTTTTTACGTACTAGAATACGCCAACAAAAAACAAAGGTATTCTCGTGCTTTTTAAAACAAAAATTATCCTGACCGTATCTATTTTGATGTTTTTAAGCCTTATCTCTTTTAGCCTCTTTAGTTATCAAGACACTAAAAAAAACAGTATCCATCAAATCGAGTCAAGTCTCACAATGGCATCTCGCTCCTTTAAGGACTATATAGATCTTCTCATTGGTACGAAGAAAAGCAACATTGAAAGTGCATCAAGATTTTTTAAAGACATTGACATTAGAACGCTTCATGATATGACAGAAAAACTCAAAGAAACCACTAAAATCGTCGGTGCCGTTGATTCTTATGTTGGATTTGAAGATGGTGGTATGATCTGGGGCAGTGATAAGAATAGACCACAAGGGTACGATCCTAGAACACAACATTGGTATACAAAAGCCAAACAAAGCAAAACCATTTGCATCACCGATGCGTATGAAGAAGCGACCAGCAAAATGCTTATGATTACGATTATGGCACCTATATTTGATGAAAACAATACATTTATAGGTGTCTTAGGTGTCGATATAGCCCTTAATTCCTTAACAAAGACCATCTCAGAAATCAAATTTGATGGAGGATATGGCATTTTACAAGATACCAAAGGCATCATTGTCGTGCATCCAAATCAAGCGTTAATTGGTAAAAATTTAGCCGATTTTGTGCCAAGCTTAACAAGTCAATTCGATGAAAAACAAGAGGGAATCATTAATTATAATTACAATGGAATTGATAAATTATATGCTTACAATATTTCAGCACAAAGCGGATGGAGAATAGCCATCGCTTTTGACAAATCAACATCTTATTCTTTTTTAAACCTTCAAATCAAAAAGCTTTTTTTCATGGGCTCACTCATGCTTCTTGGTTCTATCATTATTATTGTGCTTTTAATCAAAGCCCTTTTAATGCCACTTGATAGGTTAGGAAATATTGCCTATGAGCTTTCAAGCGCCCATGGCGATCTTAGCCAAAGGCTTGAAGTTAGGGGCAATGATGAATTTGGAAAAGTTTCATTGTACATTAACACTTTCATAGCAAAGCTTCATGAGATTGTCACAAATTCAAAAGCGATTAGCCATAAAAATTTTTCAATATCACAGCAACTTTCCAAAAACACATCCGAAATGGTACGCAATGTAGAAGCAGAATCAAAAATTATTCTTACAACGAAACAAGAAGGAAATGCCCTCACACGTGCCATTGAAAATTCTGTTGAAAAAGTAAAATCATCTCATTTCGTCTTAGACAAAACACAAAAAGAGATGAACAACGTTAAAACAAAATTTGAAAAGTTAGAGCATACCATGCAAATAACCGCTCAGAAAGAACAAGATTTGGCTGAAAAACTCAATCATGTCAGTCATAATACAAATGAAATCAGAGATGTCTTAGGGATTATTCGCAATATTGCCGATCAAACCAATCTTTTAGCACTCAATGCGGCTATTGAAGCAGCGCGTGCAGGTGAGCATGGTCGTGGATTTGCTGTTGTAGCCGATGAAGTTCGCAAACTCGCAGAGAGCACACAAAAAAGCCTTGTCGAAATTGATGCAACCGTTAATGTTGTTGTGCAATCTATTATGGATGCCAATACCGATATCGCACACAATGCACACGAAGTGCATAATCTTGTGACCCTTTCTTTGGAACTTGAAAAAAGTATAGGCGATATTGATGTCATTATCCAAGAGACAATTGCCAATACAGCACAAACGGTTGATAGCTTCATTTTTACATCAGAAAAAATAAACCAGATGGTCGAAGAAGTTGAAAAAGTTAACATTCTCTCTCAAGAAAATGTTTGCAGCATCGAGAATATCTCTAAAGCATCAGAAGAGCTCTACCGCATGAATGAAAATCTCAATAATGAACTTCAAAAATTCAAATCCTAAAAAGGCTTGATTGTTTTACATGTAACGAGAAGTGAAAACTACTTCTCGTTAATTTTTGTTAAATTTTCACGTCTTTGAGTCGCTTTTTCTTCATCAAACGAGAGATTTAATGTTTGATTTAACAGATCCAAACTAAGCTTCTTGTCTGCATTGAGTGTCTCAGCTGTTACCTCACCGCCCAGTTTTCCTAACGCATAACAGTATTTGCCTTTAAGCGTTACATTGTTTTCATTGCCTAAAGCATTAATGCGTGTACATTTGTCCACCCATAAAAACGCATCCTCAGCATGATAATCATGTAAATACCCAAAGAGTTTAACCGTCTCAAAAAATTTGAGTTTGACTTCAAAGAAAGGGCTTACTTCCAAATTTTCACTTATATGCAATAAAATCGGAAATTTGTAAAGGGTTGAACCTATTTTGAGATTGTTTTTTGTTGTATCCAAAACTAAGTCTTGCTCAATTTTTGGAAATTCCCAAAAGCGACTAATCTCTTTTGACCATGCGTTTAAAAGCTTATCGAGATCTTTAAATTCTTCCATCAAAGAAGATTCATCACCCAACAGATTTCTGCTTAAACCCACACTGGCTTTATAGCCTAAAAAAGGTAGAAGTGTCGCACTAATATCAAGTGTACTTCCTGTCTTCTCAACTTTATCGCCATGGCTAAGACGTGGATCAATGATCATAAATTGATTGCGACGTTCACCCTTCATTAGATCGTCAATCGCCATATTGTGCATCGCAAGATGATCAGATGCTACAACGATGATCGTATTTTTACCATAAGGGGAGTCTTGAATCTGCTTAATAAATTTTGAAATCAACTCATCTGAACAAATAACCGCATTGAGCATGGAATTGCTTCCATCTTTATACTGTTGTCGTTTACAACTTTTAGAAACATGCCCGTAAGGATGGTGTGTGTCCATTGTAGAGACGAACATCGCAAATTTTTGTTTATTTTTGGAAAACTTTTTAAAATCATTCATCGCTATTTCAAACAGCGTGTCATCATAAAGTCCCCACGGTGTTTGATAACTTTGATTTTGAAGTGATGGTTTAAGCTCTTTGATGCCTTTTATATCATCAAATTGATGGGTTTTATAGAGTTTATCTACGCCTGCAAACTCTAGCGGCGAACCACTGCGATAGATGAGCTTATAGCCTTCTTTATGAAGCATATCACTCATACAAACAGCACCGGAATAAAAGGTGCTCATCTTAGACATCGAGTTGCCTTGTGGAGAGTTTGAACCCGTAGAAGGCGTCACCAAAGGAATACCACACATAACAGATGTCATACCCGCAATTGTCCAACTGGTTCCCCACGCTTGTTTAATCTGCGTAAAGGAGGTGCTTTGTTCTCTTATAGGACGTAAATCTGTGACTAAAGAGGGAAATATTTTTTCATCAAAGTAAGTGTCCTCAAAACTTTCGGCAAAGATATAAACAAGATTAGGATGGTTTTCGCTAATAGATGTGAGCGAAGCTGTCTTATAATAATCCGAAAAACTGTACTGAAGGCTTAATGGATTTTCAACACCAATAGCATTGAGTACACTCTCACCTAAAAACCGAATCGTTGGATGAAGAATCAAAGCAGCACTCAATGCAGATGCTGAGATAATGCGTTTGAGTTTCTGATGCTCTTGCAAAACACTATTTTTAAGTAACCGATAATAAAAAACGGAAAGCGCAAGGCTGCCAATTAAAAGGGCTATTGCCGTTGCAATGATTAAATAATAATCACCAAAGCCAGAGCCATCAAGTCCATAACGTAGATGGAAGATGACAGCATCATTAATGCCTTCTCCTGTGAAATAGTTAGAGACAATATAAAAGGCACTAAGCACCATATAGATAAAAATAGTCATCGCACCGATCATGGCGCTTTTAGGACTATGCGTACGATTTTTAGAAGTAAAGAGCGCGATAAGAAAAAGTCCTGCGGATAACCATAGTATGTTATTCATTGTTGTTTTTATTCCTCTTTTATTTTAGGAGCGTATTATATCTTGTTGTTAAAAAATTGTATAAAAAATTGTTCTTTTTGCAAACTGATTAAATTTTAATCAATTAGTTGAGCATATTAAAATCCGCTAAGTGATACAATTTCATCAGTTCAACATTTTAGGAGGATTTCATGAGAAGTAAACTACTTTCTCTCGCAACATTGTTGCCTTTATCAACATTGTGGGCTGCAGAAGAAGCGGCTTCAGAAGCAACAGCAGAAGTTGCTGAAAAGGTTTTAACCCTTGACGTTGGTAACACTGCGTGGGTGTTAACAGCAACAGCATTGGTCATGCTAATGACACCAGCTGGTTTGGCACTTTTTTATGGCGGTATGTCTCGCTCTAAAAACTTGCTTAACACAATTGCAATGAGTGTTATGGGTTACATCGTGGCAGCCGTTGTTTGGGTCATAGCAGGTTACACTTTGGCGTTTGGTACAGATATCGGTGGTGTTATCGGTTTTGACAGCCTCTTCCTAAGTGGCATCAAGGTAACAGACCTTTGGGCAACTGGTAGCATTCCTGTGCTTCTTTTCGTTGCATTTCAAATGACTTTTGCAGGCATTACAGTTGCTCTTGCAAGTGGTGCTATCATTGAGAGATTAAAGTTTTCAACATGGATCGTTTTTGCGGCTATTTGGATTCTAGCGGTTTATGCTCCTATTGCTCACTGGGTATGGGGTGGCGGATTTTTATCAAAACTTGGCGTTCTTGACTTTGCGGGCGGTACCGTTGTTCACATCAATGCTGGTGTTGCAGGTCTAGTCGTAGCGCTTATGTTAGGTAAACGTGCAGACTTTGGTAAAGCGATGTTCCCTTCATCTGTAACACTTACTGTACTTGGTGCAAGTATGTTATGGTTTGGCTGGTTTGGATTCAACGCAGGTAGCGAATTAGGAGCTGACGGTATTGCGGCAAGTGCATTCCTTGTAACCAACACAGCAGCAGCGACAGCAGCACTTTCTTGGATGGCAATTGAGTATGTAACTTACAAAAAGTTCACACTTCTTGGTATCGCTTCTGGTATCGTAGCGGGTCTTGTTGCGATCACTCCAGCAGCAGGTTTTGTTGACACAGCAGGCTCTTTGATTATCGGTGCAGTTGCTGGTATCGTTGCATTCTACGGTGTAAATGGCTTGAAAAAAGCACTTAAATACGATGACTCACTAGACGCATTTGGTATTCACGGAGTAGCAGGTATCTGGGGCGCACTTGCTACTGGTATTTTTGCTAACCCAGAAGTGAATGAGCTTGGTAAAGGTTTACTTTATGGTAACGCAGATCAAGTGATGATTCAAATTGAAGGTATCATTGTAACAATCGTCTATACCGCAATCGTTACAGCAGTTGTCTTTAAAATCGCGTCTATCTTAACCGGTGGTGCAAGAGTAAGCGCAGAGGCTGAGTCACAAGGTTTGGATGAAGTAGAGCACGGCGAAAAAGCCTTCAACTTAAGATAATAAGGATCTAAAATGAAAAAAATCGAATCAATTATCAAACCATTCAAACTTGAAGATGTCAAAGATGCTTTAGCAGAACTTGATATCACAGGTATGACAGTGAGCGAAGTCAAAGGTTACGGAAGACAACAAGGACACTCAGAGCTTTACAGAGGCGCTGAGTATGTCGTTGACTTCTTGCCAAAAATTAAAATCGAAGTGGTTGTTGTTGACGAGCTTGTTGACAAAGTCATCGATGTTATCGTCAAAAGTGCGCGCACTGGCAAAATCGGTGATGGAAAGATCTTTGTTTCTAACATCGAAAAAAGTGTTCGTATTAGAACCGGTGAGCTTGATAACGAAGCTGTTTAGTCTTTATGTGGGCAGATCATTCTGCCCACAACTCTTCCTCTTCTTCTCTTAAATCTTTTTCTTCTTTCATACGGTAAGTCATCACAAGATTAAAGCAAAGCTCACTCAGCATCATCAAATCCCACATGGAAAGTATCTCTAAAAAAGGCATTCCCTCTTCGAGCTCTTCAAAATTAATCTTACATGTAAACGTATAGGCATCATTAGGAGCGCCAAGTTCGGGAAGGTTGAGCGAGTATTGAAACGCGAAAGTCATGTCAGCATTGCGCCCCATACGACGAATGCGTTTGAGTGTGCCATCAAAATCTTTTTCACTTAAACGAATTTCGGAGTGGATGTTATGGGAGAGGACATTGCGGACAAACGAGACAATATCAAAAAAGTTCTCGTACTGCTCACCAAAGAGCTTTTGCATAAAAATTTTAAAAGGGCTATCGAACCTTAGGCTCTCAACCGTCGCCATGCAAATGCCACGAAATGCATTGAACTCAACAAAATACTCAAAAAGAGAGATCTCCTCTTTTTTGGTTTGACGCGCATTGGCTAACAGCTCTTGAATGATCTCTGCATTAAAGTAATAAGCCTTGTCGTTTTCATATTTTTTGACCACAAAAAGACTTCTATCGTTTAAATCCTCTGTTTTAGAAAGCTTGCCTAAAAACTCTCCCATGTGCAAAAAGTAGAAGTTTTGCTCTACAAGCAAAAGGGCATCATCGAGTAAAATTTCAGTATCGGTCATTTCACTTTTTCCAATTTCACTTTCATCTCTTGATAAATGGCGCAATTGCCCTCTTGGCTCATGGCATGAGGGGTCAGTCTGTTGGCATTTTTTGCTCCACTGTGCAAAAGCAAGCAGTCATCACGCAACTTATCGCTTGGCATGACTGAGTATTCGGCACTCCCATAGCAATTACTAAGCCGTACTCTCTCTTCTTGCTCCAAGCCTAAACAAAGGGGCACATAAAGATAATCGTCGGTGACAAATTGCGAATTGAGCGACTTGTTTTGCTTTGCAGCAATGAGAAAAAAGCCCTCCTCTTCCATAAAGTCATCCTCAAACTCTTCTAAAAATTCAAACTTACCGCTTTTCGTGTAAAACGTTTTTTCATACGGCAAATCTATGTATGTTTTAGAGATTAAAAAGCCTTCTTTTTCAACGCTGTTAGAGGCAATAACACCCTCAATAATACGCTCTTCACTCTCAAGAGGATTAAATCCAAACGTCTTTAAAAGTGTTTGCGTAAGGTCGTATTCACTGATGCCTACTTTGCTCTCCACCAACTTTGGCATACGCCCTATAAAAGAATGACCGTAGCTTAATTTCAGATCTTCTTTTGCCATAAATGTTTTAGCAGGAATGACTAAATGTGCCTTTGCAGATGTCTCATTTTCATGCAGCCCAAAATAAACCACGCATTTTGCTTTATCAATCCCCTCTACGACTTTAGAGGTACAAGGCATTTGGCTCAGAGGGTTGCCACCTTGAATAAAGATAAGATCGTATTTGCCAAAATTGGCAATAGGTAAAGGCTCTTTTTTCGCCTCCACTTTAAATGGAGCGTCAAAACCAAATCCACTATTAGAGAGATACCCAACGCCACAACCTATTTTTCCAAAAAGCCCTAGCATGGCTCCAAAAGCATCAATGGCACGCAAAACACTGTGTCCAAAGCTGTATTTTTGCACACCAATACCCACTAAAATAGAGACTTTTTTACCTTTGATAAGGCGGAGTAACTCGCCTATCTCATCCAAATTCACCTGCGCATTGTCGAGCAATTTACGCATAGGAATACCGCTGATAAAATCAAAAAAATCTTTGTAATTCAGCGTTCGTTCTTTTAAAAAAGTTTGATCTTCCATCTCTTCCATTGCCACTAAACGACAGAGTAAAAGTGCTAAATAAAGATCACCTTTGGGTTTAATCTGAATGTGAAGAGCGGCATTGCTGGTGAGGTCGATTTTGACAGGATCAATGACGATAAGCGTTTTGCCTTTTAAGGAGGGAAGCATGTGCGAGTTCGTGACCGTAGGGTTTCGTCCCCACAAAATAACCACTTCAGCATCTTTTACATGTAAAGGTGAAAGAGCGAGGTTTGCGCCTCTACTCTCACACACACCCGCATCGCCTGCCTCATCACAAAGTGAGCCAGAAGCAAGAGTAGCTTTATGGTCTGCAAAAAAGCGCTTTGTGACACCTTGCATGATGCCTAAGTTGCCACTCCCTTTAAAAAAAAGTGTTTTTGAGGGTTCATGCACTCTTAGTTTCTCGCTTAAAATAGCAAGTGCTTCTTCCATTTTGACACTTTGCCCCAAATAGCGTGGCTCCTCAATGCGTTCAAAGGTATGGAAGTGGTTGAGATGGTGGCAGAGGTACCCTTGTGTGATCGGATGATCTTTATTGCCTTTGAGCTTGAGCTCTTTTGTGACAGCGATACTGCATCCATCAAAACAATCCAGTGGGCAAGTAGTCAAGCGCATCGTTATACCTCATTGCAGAGTTAATTAGATGCAATTATACCTCAGTTATCCAAATGAAGCAGTTTATCTTCCAATATTTCTAAGGTCAATGTTTCATACGTTTCAAGATCAATGTGTTGATACTGCATAATCAAATTCTGCTCACTCAAAAGTTGATCGACTTTAGAATAATCCATGTGCGTATGAGGCTTTACATGTAAGACTAAAAAATTATCACTGTATACCCGAACAATAATGGCATCAGGATAAATTTCTTTAATGGTTTGAGCAATTAAATGCAAAAATTCATCGCCTTTTTTCCAACCATATTGTTTATTGTAAGAGGCAAAATTAGTGCAATTGAGGTGATCAATACAAAGCATTTTAAAGCGACAGTCATTTGCGTGAGCAAAGAGAAATTTGAGATAATTGACGTTATAAAAACCTGTCAGTTGATCACGGAAATAGTATGAAAAACGCATCTCCTCCAGTAAATCTTTTGGCATCTGCGTTGTGTCTTCAGGAAGTTTGATGCCTGCAAAAACGCTGTGCGCAATCTCAACAATAAACGGGTTAAATTGTTTACCGCTCTCCTCTTTTAAAATACTCAAAGCTTCTTCGAGGCTCAAACTTTTACGATATGCCCTATTGGTTGTCATTGCATCAAAAGCATCTGCTACCGTAATAATTTGTGAGAAAAAAGGAATGTGCTCGGCTTTAAGACCATGGGGATAACCAAGACCATCATAACGCTCATGATGGTGCAGCACAACATGGGCAAGCAAGGAGAATGGTTCACGAGAGAGCAATTCATAGCTTGCTGTTGAATGGCGTTTAATTAAGGAGTATTCAATGGAACTCAGTTTATCAGGTTTGAGCAAAATAGCATCAGGAATTTCGATTTTACCGATGTCATGCAACATTCCTGCTTTGTAAATAAAGTCAGCATCATCACTGCTATATCCCATTTCAATAACAAGCATCTTGGCATATTCAGCCACTCTTTGGCTATGCCCAGCAGTATAACTGTCACGTTTTTCCATCATGTCAATGAGTGCGTACATGCTCTCTTCATACATTTTTGTTTTTTCGTTCAGATAGTTGCGCCCGCGTGCATGAATCCACCAAATTGCAAAAAGCCCCAAAAGCCATGTTCCCAAATAGGTCACAATAAGAAAATAAAAACTTTGCGGATTTGCCTTAAAAAATGCGGGTACTTGCATCTGAATTGTTGTGTAACCTAGTAAATCCCCAATCGCTGATTCTTTATGGACATGGCAAGAGATACATGCTTTATTGGCAAACATAGGCTTCACATAAAAAAGATATTTCGTGCCTTCATTTTCATAAATAGTAAAACTATCATGGCGCTCTTCTTTAACATTGTGAAAAGCTTTTTTAATAGAAGGTTTCAAATCTGAATGCGTAAAATCTTTGGAAACAGGGGCAATGTCAAATTCCATGTTACTCTGTTTTGCAAGGAGAGCAAGAAGATCTTTGAGGGAAAAATTCGTTCGAAAATTATAACGTTCATCATCACTCATCGCTTTTGCTTTTTGCTCATAAACCCAAAAAACGAAGGCAAGAGACTCTTCGGCTACGCCTTTGATTCGTTCTAACGAGTTTTCTTCGATGTGTTTTTCTTCGTTATAAAATTGATACACCACGAAAACTGTTGTTAAAAGCGTCCAGAAGATTGTTAATAAAATAGCAATTTGTTTAAAATATTTAATACGTTTGCTTACTGACATCTATTTTGGTAATCTTTTCTTTATATAGTTAAAATAATTTAACTTAATTATGCCAAAATTAACCTTAATGAACTATTGAAGCAGAAAAAGTGAAAGCACACCCAAAAGTGCGCTTTCACCCAAGAAGAAATTAAATACTGATCTCTTTAATATCAGCAATTGATTTAAACGCGTTGTAGATAGAGGCAATTAGATTTTGACGATTGGCTCGCACACTTAAATCTTCGGTGTTAACCATAACGTTATCAAAGAACGCATCAATTTGCGGTTTAAGTGCAAATAAGACATCCAAGTTCTCTTCAAAAGAGTTATAAGTTTTAGAGACAACCACTTTAAAAGCAGCGTAAAGCTCTTTTTCATAGCTATTATCAAAGAGTTTTTCATCCACTGGAGTTTCAGTTGAAACATCCATGTTTTTGATAATGTTCGCTACACGTTTAAAGGTTGAAAACATCTCTTTAAACCCATCATCTTGAACGATAGTTGAGAGTGCTTTAATCTTTTGTGAAAGCCTGACAATATCTCGCTCACCGCTGCTGATAACTGCCGTAATGATGGAAGGATTGACATCGAAGAATTGGTACATTCTCTCTAAAAAGAAGGTTTCCAAGACATTAAAATCAAACGATTTATACGATGCGCTCAACGCTTTAAGGTCATTTTTGATGTCAAAAGCAATGCCTTGGTCGAGTACGATTTTAACAATACCATTCACCGCACGGCGAAGCGCATAAGGGTCTTTATTACCGGTTGGAATTTTGTCGATACTAAAAAGCGCGATAAGAGAATCAAGTTTATACGCAAGAGCTGGAATGGCGCTAAAAAGTGTGCTTGGAAGCGCACTCTCTTCAGAGTTTGGAAGGTACTGCTCTTTCAAAGCTAATGCAAAAAGTTCATCTTCACCCATGGCATTGGCGTAGTAGTAACCCATCAAGCCTTGAAGTTCCGTGAACTCGTAAACCATCTCGCTTAAAAGATCGCTTTTGCTGTACATGACGGCTTTGTCCATGAGTGCCGTTAAGCTTGAAGCATTCAGACGCGCATTTTGTGCAAGGAGTGTTGGTTGGTATTTGCTGGTTAAGTATGTCGCAATCGCTTTTTCGCGAAGCTCCTTGTCAAGAAGTGAGCCCAAACCATCAAGGTAAGTAATGTCTTTAAGCCCTTCATAGCTTAGACCGTGTTTAAGGTCATTGTCCAAGAAGAAGAGTGCGTCAGAAAGACGTGCGCGAAGCACTTTTTCATTACCTCGAACGATTAGGTCATAATCATCGCTAATCGCGTTTGAAACCACGATAAAGCGGTTGGTCAGCTTACCCTCTTTAAAGACAGGGAAATAGCGTTGGTTCTCTTTCATGGACGTGATGATAACCTCAGGCGGTAAACGCAAAAATCGCTCTTCAAAGCTACCAATGAGGGCTTTTGGATACTCCGTAATCGCCACAACTTCCGCTAAAAGGTCTTCATCAATTTCGATGTGAATTCCCTCTTTTTTCTCAATCACTTTAAAATCATTTAAAATGATCTCTTCGCGTTTTGTAGGGTAAAGCACCACGCCACGCTCGCTGAGTCTGTCAAAATAATCACCCGCAAACATATAGGCAAATGGCTCATACGAAATGGTTCTGTGCGGGTATGAAAAAGGAGTGGATTCTACGCCAAAAAGAGAGAAAGGTACATGCTCGTCACCTAACATACAGCCAATCCAACGAATAGGACGAATAAAACTCTCTTCCAAAAAGCCCCAACGCATAGACTTTCCAAAATTAAGCCCTTTGATAAAACTCTCAATCATTGCTTGAAGAAGGTTTTTCGAGCTTTGTCCTGCAATGGTTTTTTTATAGTAAAGAACCTCTTTACCATCTTTTTGAGCTTGTGAGACCTGAGCAAAATCAACACCGCATTTTTTTGCAAAACCAAGTGCCGCAGGCGTAGGTTCGCCATCTTTAAGCGCAACACTTAAAGGTGCTCCAAAAAACTCCTCTTCACGCTCATTTTGCTGTGTAGGAAACGCTTCATGCCAAAGCACTAAACGACGTGGTGTGTAGTAAAATTTAAACTCGCACGCCAGCGCATTTTTCTCTAAAATATCAAGCCATAATGTTTCAATATTGGGGAGTTCTTTCAAAAAAGGGATTGCAGGGAGTTCTTCAACACCTATTTCTATCAAAAGGGGTTTGATCATTGATTGACCTTTACATGTAAATAATTTGATCTGATTGTAACCAAAAGTTGGTTAAATCGTCCTTTTACATGCAAAGGAATTTGGGAGTTATCGGCTACTTTTGCACTGCCCTACAAGCTTGGTAAAAAGCCAAATAGAAGGACAAAAATCAGTAATGGCCCAAACAACAATCATAGCGATAACAAATCCAAGGAGCATCGTGCCATAAATTGAGCCTGCACTCATCAAACAGCACGCGATAAACAAGACCAAAGCCATCGTCAAACGTTGGAGTTTTTCAGCACAGATCATTTTGAGTCCTTTGTTATGATTAATATAATGTATAACTATAAAAGTAAAGGGCTTAAAAAGGTGTTATATTTTTGTGTTAAAACGCTAATGTATGGAAAGTTGCAGTTATGGGAAAATGATCTGAAAAGCCCTCTCCTTGATGAACACCTCTGCCTCTATCGCTTATTTGCCAGCGTTTTGGATCATTTTTATCATCAAGCATATAAGGTTTTTTAAAGACGGTTAACGATGAAGGTATGTAGTCAATGCCTTTGCCATCACTCAGCGTTTTAGGAATAAGAATATGATCTAATGTGCTTTTTTGTTTGCCATAACTATGCGAATAGCGTTGATCTTGTGGCAAGTCATACCAAAGATTGTATAAAAACGCATTTTTATCTCCGGCATTCAGCACATTGACCAACCCCATTCCCCAATCTTTTTGAACCTGATAAGGAGAGTTGAAGTCGCCTAAAAGAAGATACTCTTTACCCTTTTCTTCTTTGATGAGAAAATTATGCAACGTGGTGGCATACATCAAACGCTCATCTTCTTTCTCTTTTTGCGCAGGCCAATGGTTGATAAAAACATCTAAAGTTTTGTTGTCAATTTTAAGTGTCACTCGATGAATCCCTCGCGCTTGATCTTTCATAAAAAGTGACGATGTTTTTTCAATAGGAAAACGTGAAAGAAGTGCTGTTTCAATGTTCACACGCTCTTTTTTGTTAGGGTAAAAGGTATAAGGGTATGCCTTACTCCCTAAAGCAGCATTGAGCTTTTCAAGAACGGCTCTGTTTTCGACTTCTTCAAGTGCTATAATATCGGCATTAACATCAGCAATCACACGAGCAATATTGGTAATTTTGATCTGTAACATCGCATCACTCCAACCATGCTTGTTATTAGGGATGTACTCTTCGTACTCATTCCCATCACTTTTGGCATCAAAGAGGTTTTCGACATTGTAGGTTGCAACTTTAAATTCTAAAGCACAGAGAAGAAGAGGAAGAAAAAGAAGGCAAAAACGGATCAATTCTCACTCCCGATCATCGGCTCAAACTCACCTGATTCAGTGTTAAAATACTCTAACTCACCTGTTTCTAAATGATAATACCACGACCTTATAAAAAGCTCACCTTCATTGACTCTCTTTTGCACATCAGGATAGGTTAAAAGATTTTTGGACTGGAAAAGAAGCGAAATTTTCTCGGTTAATTCAAGTCGTTTTGCATGACTTACATCTTTACTCAGTTTTTGTGTCACATAGTTTTTAGCATCAAGTCCTAATTCAAGCCACTTTTTGACATGGACTAAATTAATGTCAGTAATATGGGTATACATCGTTTCAATAGCCCCACAATGCGAATGCCCACAAATGATGATGTCGGTTACCTCAAGAACAGAAACCGCATACTCAATGCCCGCAGCAGTAGCGTGATAGTCGTTATCGGGGGCAAAGGGAGGCACAAAGTTACCAATGTTACGGAGTACAAAAAGATCTCCCGGAGAAGCAAGTGTAATTAAAGAAGGGTCAACCCTCGAATCACTGCAGGCAATAAATAGAACCTTTGGGTTTTGACCATTTTTAACAAGATCCAAAAACTTATTTTCATACTTTTTAAATTTGGTATCTTTGAACTTTTCATACCCACTAATTAGATCTGCTATCTTCATCAAACACCCTCTTTACGATTTTCACCATTATACAAAAAGAGCATGAAAAAGAAATTACGAGAATGAACTAAACGTATTGATTATTTGGCATGAAATGAAAAACTTGTCCCGCTACCATTTAAATCAGGCGTAAAAGTCACATAAGTATCAACCATTTCACCACATGCTTTAAAAACCCACTTTTCACTCCAAACGTTTTTAAAAGAAGTATTGTCTTTCGTTATCGTGTGAGGCTCTTCAGTGACTTGCATATCAAATAAAACGATCTCTTTGCAGGCTTTTTGTTTGGCATTCACCATTGCCATCCCCATGCCTGAGACCATCGCATCTTTTATCAAAAGAGGTGACGCGTTGCTACTTCCAGGGAAATAGGCTTTAGCCTTTGGAACTTCACCATTTTGATCAGCAAAAAACAAGCTATTATAGACTTTTGTTTCTCCACAACGCTCTAGTGAATATCGAAAATTCCAAATTCCTTTAAGTGGATTTTGCTTATCTTGCGGAAAATCAATAGGCTGAAGGATGGATACACCGATAGGTCTGACTTTGTACTCAGTCTGGCACCCTTGTTGCAGTCCAAACTTACGGTCTTCCACTACACCGTGTTGATATAGCATATTGATCATAGGGCGTGAAAAGACATAAGATATGGCGCGTTGATCGCTCATTAATTCTGTACTGTTAGAAATCACCTGAGCATGTACATTTGCAGATAAAAACATAGCCATCATAGCAAAGATACAATTTCTTCTTAACCAATATTTTCGCATTCTAAGCTCCAATTTTAATAGAATATCATTCGCTTTAAGATACAATTATTTATTATAATACAAATTATGTAAGGTGAGGACCCTAATGTTAGAATTTAAAAATGTAACTGTTGTTAAAAAAGCCAATGTTTATTTTGATGGAAAGGTGATTAGCCACACTGTCAAATTTGAAGATGGAACAACCAAAACACTTGGTTTTATGCAAGTGGGAGACTATACCTTTAATACAGGTGCTGCAGAAGTCATGGAGTTTTTAAGTGGTGAGCTTAGTGTTGAACTTCCAAACCAAAAAGAGCCTTTAGTGATTCATGGACAAGCAACATTTGAAGTACCAGCAAACTCTAGCTTCACGTTACATGTAACCTCTATTGCAGACTACTGTTGTTCTTACGCTCAATAATTTCAGGCGCTCTTAGTAGCGTCTCAAGATCGGTGACATTCAAGGGTTTACTAAAATAGTACCCTTGAGCCTCGTCGCATCCTTGCTCTTTAAGATAGTCCAACTGCTCTTTCGTTTCAACACCCTCTGCAATCGTTTTAAGCCCTAAACTCTTACCTAACGCAATAATTGTTTTAACAATTTCACGATCCTCTGGGTCGATACTAATGTCACGAATAAAAGATTGATCAATCTTGAGTTTATAGACTTTAAAACGCTTCAAATAACTAAGAGATGAATACCCTGTTCCAAAATCGTCGATACTAAGGCGTATCCCTTTTTGCGAAAGTTCATTCATGGTTTCTATTGCATGGAGAGGGTTTTGCGCGGTTGCGCTTTCGGTAAGCTCAATCTCAAAATAATGCGCTGGAAGGTTGACTTCATCAAGAATAGTGCTCACGAGTTTTGAAAGATGCGCATGGTGAAACTGTACCGCTGAAAGATTGACAGATACACTCATTGCAGCAAACCCCATATCGATCCACTGTTTCATCATTGTTGCTGCCGTGCGCATAACCCACTCACCAATGAGCAATATCTGACCGCTTTCTTCCGCAATAGGAATAAACTCCACTGGAGAGATCATGCCAAACTCAGGATGATGCCATCTTATCAACGCTTCAACACCCACAATTTTACCGTCACATAACGAAATTTGTGGTTGATAATGCAAACTCAGTTCGCCTCTGGTATGCGCATAGCGAAGAGCGTTTTCTAGGCTCAAAATTCGAGCTGATTTGCTTTGAATTTCAGCGGTAAAGAAACGGTAATTGTTTCTACCGTTTTGTTTTGCCAAATACATCGCGGCATCCGCGCATCTAAACAGCGTGTCAATATCTGCTCCATCATCAGGGAAAAGAGCGATACCAATAGAAGCAGTGATAATGAGTTCATTATTGTCCAGTCTTATAGGTAACTCAATCGCTTGAAGAAACTTTTTTGCGATATGTGCAGCATCATCAGCACTCACACTCGGTAAAATAGCTACAAATTCATCACCGCCTTGACGCGAAAGCGTATCGACTGGGCGAAGCAATGGGGTAAGGCGCTTGGAAACCTTAACCAAAAGATCATCGCCTATAGTGTGCCCTAATGTGTCATTAATATTTTTGAAATGATCAAAGTCGATAAATAAGACGGCAAGCTGTTCATTTTGGCGTTGAACAATGTTTAAGTCATGCTCAAGACGAATACGAAGTTGGAGTTTATTAGGAAGATTCGTGAGTGGATCAAAATACTCCAATTTTTGAATTCTTTCTTCATTTTCCTTACGTGCAGTAATATCACGCGAAATGCCAAGTACACCTAAAAGCTCACTGTTTTTATCATAAACGGGTGCTTTAATCGTTTCAAAGAGCCCACTGTAACCATCTTCTTTAAAATGGAGTTCCTCTTCGTTACGCGTTGGTTCTTGTGCATCCATAGCCAAAACATCATGCGTTCTAAAAAAATCTGCTAGCTGACGATCCACAAAATCATAGTCGCTTTTACCCACGATTTCTTTCTCTTTGGCACCATAAAGACGCTCAAAAGCACGGTTACAAAAAAGATAGAAACCGTTAGGATCTTTGAGCCAAATCAGATCAGGTACAGCATCTAAAAGTACTTTCAGTTGACGTTCCAGTCGATTTTTTTCACCTGTTGTCTGAATAACTTTTGATTCAAGGGCTATTTTGGCAAGTTTAAGTTCTATCAATATTTTTGCCATATAAGAGAGCATTAACGCAAAAATAAGCGCGATAATCTCTCTGATCATAAAGACCAAAGGGCTTCCCCACCCATTCGTAGGTGCTAAACTCATTGCCCATGTATTATTGGGAACCTCAAATGCATAGACAATAGGGTCAATCAATTGTGTATGTGCCGATTTGAAGATAATCTGCTTTTCATGAGTATCAGGGTGTATGCGCCATACCTCATACGAGACGCCCTCAGCTTCAAGTTGCGCAATTTTGACATTGTCAAAAATATCTGAGACACGAATGACGGATAGGACAAAACCTAAAAAACTCTCCTTATTGTCCTTATCTTTAAAGATCGGCAATCGTCCAACTAAGCCAATGCCTCCTTGAACTAATTCCAATGGTCCAGCAAGAGTAAGTTTACCGCTATCTCGAGCTAAAAACGATTCTTTACTTTGAGTTTTTGATTCAAAAAGGTTAAGCCCAACTGCTTTTTCATTGCCTTTCAGTGGCGCTACTTGTGCAATAATACCAGCAGGAACAATTGCAAGTTCAATCACACCAGGAAAGGAAGGTAAAATATCTTCAGCAATCTCTTCAAAATTGCGCACAAAGATATCGTCATTTTGAGCAAGAAGTGCTTGAAGTGTATAGTTCGAAGAAAGAGCTCGTTCAAGATTAAATTTAATGTCGTAGCTATAATTAGCAGCGACCATTTGAACTTTAGCACGCTCTTTTTCCAACTCTAATGTATGAAGGTTAAAAATAGTGAAGGTGAGTAATGAAAAGGAGAGTAAAAAAACAACCACCAAAATGCTTTTAGGATTATGAACGTGTAAAAGTGATAATCTATTCACGCGATCCCCTCTTCTAAAGCTAAATCTATTGTATCAAAAAATCAGTCCATTTACCAAACGCATTGCTGACGCAAACGCCCACTGGAAGTTAAACCCTCCAAGCTCACCCGTGACATCCAGTACTTCACCGATAAAATAGAGATCTTTACATTTTTTACTCTCAAGGCCTTTGACATCAATCTCATCGGTACTGACACCGCCTCTTGTCACTTCGGCTTTCGTATAGCCAAAATTGCCCGCGGGTGCAAAGGTATAAGCTTTAAGGCTGCAAAGTGTTTCTTTCTCTTGCGCACTTAGTTTGGAGAGAACTTTATCTTCCATACCAACGGCGTCCAAAAACGCTTTGATCAGACGCCTTGGAAGCCCAAGTGCAGTAATAATCTGCTTTTTACTCTGCTGTTTAAAAAGAGCCTCCATACTCTTAACGTGTGGCAGAAAATCAATCGTAATATTCCCTTTCTTCCAATAAAGCGAACCACTGAGCACAACAGGTCCACTAATGCCTTTGTGCGCGAAAAGAAGGTTTTCACTAAAGCTTTTCCCTTCTACATGTAAAGTCACTGGCAAAGCAATACCACTGAGCTCCTTCATCCAAAATTGCTCTTTTTGAAGGGTTAAGCCTACAAGTGCAGGAGATGGACTCACAAGAGTATGCCCAAAATACTCTGCAATTTTATAGCCTATATCACTCGCCCCAATGCTCGCATAACTAAGCCCCCCACTGGCAACGACCATTTTTTTAGCATAGATTTCGCCGTTGTCTGTTTGCACAACAAAGTGCTCATCTTTTTTTACATGTAAAACTTTCGTTGAGAGATAAAACGTGCAGTAAGCTGTGAGTCGCCCAAAAATAGAAACAAGCTCTTTAGCACTGTCGGCACAAAACATCTGCCCATGAGCGCGTTCTTCAAGACTGAGTCGGTGTTGTTTTACAAAAGAGAGTGTTGAGGAAGCATCAAAAGAAGAGAGAATGGGAGCGATAAACGAAGCATCGCCCAAGTAATTCTCAGGCGTTGTAAAACGGTTGGTAAGGTTGCATTTTCCACCGCCAGAAATCAGTAGCTTTGCCCCTATTTTAGGGTTGGCATCAACAAGTGCTACATCGTGCCCTTGCAGATGACTCGCCGCCATCAAAGCGCTTGCACCCGCTCCAATGAAAAGAATATCGTGAATTTTCACGCTTGCTCAAAATGCTCGAAATTTTGACGAATCGCATCGTAAAGAATGATGCCAGCAGAGGTGGCTTGATTGAGGCTTCTACCCAGTTTTCCCATAGGAATAGTAATCGCATTTTCCCACTTGAGTTGCATCAACTCCATCGGAAGCCCCGTGGATTCGCCACCAAAAAAGAGAAAATCTCCCGGCTTAAAAGAGGCTTCAAAATAAGTCTTTTTTGTTTTGGTTGTGGCAAAAAAGAAATGATCTACTTTGTCTTTATGCGCTTCTAAAAAAGCGTCTAAATTTTCCCAAACCGTAACGTCCAACAAATGCCAATAATCAAGCCCCGCACGCTTCACGGTTTTATCGCTGATCTCAAACATAGTCGGTTTAATGATGTGCAATTTACAGTCGGCATTAACGCACATTCTACCGATACTACCCGTATTTTGAGGAATTTGAGGGTGAACTAAAACGATATTGAACATAAAATAATCTCCCTATTCTGCTTCGTAAGAAGCTAGCTTTAGTGCCCCAGTGGCTAACGTAGTGTGTTGGGCTTTGCCCAACATACGTGTCAAAATCAAAATATTATTGTTTTATTATCGTGAACAAAAATACGCTCTTCAAAGACCAAATCAAGGGCATTTGAAAGAACATTTTTCTCAACATTTCTGCCTGCACGTTGCATATCTTTCCATGTCATTTCGTGATTGACGTGGATGACGTCTTGCGCGATGATCGGACCTTCATCAAGGTTATTGTTGACAAAGTGTGCCGTTGCGCCAATAATCTTCACACCTCTTGCAAACGCTTGTTTGTAAGGATTTGCCCCGATAAATGCTGGGAGGAACGAATGATGAATGTTAATCATTTTCTCTTCATAATGTCCCACAAATTCACTCGATAAAATGCGCATGTATTTGGCTAAAACGATGTAGTCCACAGTATAAGCACTTAAAACTTCCAAGACTTTCGCTTCGTGCTCGGCTCTGTTTAACCCTTCATGGCTCACACAGTGAAAAGGAATATTAAACTTATCACTCAGACCTTTTAAATCTTCGTAGTTTGAGACAATCGCTAAGATATTTGCATTAAGATCATCACTGTCGTGTTTAAGCAAAATATCACCTAAGCAGTGTGTCTCTTTTGTTCCCATCAAAATAATATCTTTTTTGCGAGCTTCGGCGACATAAATATCTGAATTGGCAGGTAACATCGCTTGGAGCGTGCCTTTAAATGCACTCATATCCATTTCACCGCTGAGTTCCGCTCGCATAAAGAATTTGCCATTGTCACGATCAACAAACTCATCGTTTTTAATGATGTTGAGCTGATACTTAAAGACAACATCCGCAATGCGGTAGATCAACCCCTTTTCATCCGAACAGTCAATTTTCAAAATATAATTTTTAGCTACTTCCATTTTTATGCCTCACACAGTTTTTTTATTAGAGTTCTCACAGAACTCTTGACACATTTTTAAAGCAAAGCTTTAAAAACTACGTTAACACTGGGTTCTCTTCGGCAGAGTGCCCACGCACCTTGGGTGCTTTTCCTTCTTTTAAAACGAGTTTTACAAGAAGTCTAATTTTTTCAATTCGTCTTCTTCGTAACTCTTCACCAATGTCACGCCCAGAAAATCCATCACGGATCACCTCTTGAACATTCACATTTCCACTAAATATCTCATCCCAAATGCCAAGCTCACATGCGCGCTCTTTAATTCCCTCGCGGTAATTTCCAAGCCATGCACAAATGGGTAGCTCTAGGCTTACATGTAAAAGCATTTCATCGCTTATCTCCCCTTCAAAAAAAGGCTGATACTTGAAGGTTTGCAGGTAATGATTGGGTGCGTCAAGCATCCTAAACCATTGCAAGGGTTCTTGCTTTAACCTATTGGCTACGATATAAACAAAATAGTAAGGACGAAGTGCCTCTTCAAAATTTTGCTTAGATCGTAGCAATTCACGTGCTATCTCAAAAAAACGATTTTCCACTTTACATGTAAAGCATTTTTCAAAAAGATTGAGTTGATACATGTAAAATAACCCATAGTGCAAATAAGAAGCTTTGAAAAGCTTTTCAAACTCCCATAAAATGCGTGGCTTACTTAGATCCGAGAGTGAAATATGACGCATCACTTCCACACTTTTGGACTCTATCTTGAAGCCTAAACGTGCGCTAAACTGCATCGCACGAAGTACTCTTAGGCTATCTTCTTTAAAACTCTCTTCATCAATAATAGCAAGACATTTACGCTCAATCGCCTCTTTACCGCCCCAAAAGTCAAGCAGTTCGCCACTGAAAATGTTGAGCATCATTGCATTAACACTAAAATCGCGACGTCTGGAAGCCTCTTTTTCATCTTGGCAAACGTGTACTTCAAAAGCCTTGTGACCAACGCCACTTTTGCGCTCAACGCGAGGCAGAGAAAAGTCAATGTTACCAAGCTTATACACAAAAAAACTTTTTCCAACACCCACAGCACCTACTTGCTTCATCAAAGCTTCAAAGGCATCTGGTGCTATGTCATAAACTTCAATATCTAAATCGTGCAGAGGCTCATCTAAACAGAGGTCTCTCACACTGCCCCCCACCAAATAAGCACGTTTGGTATAGGGTTTTAAAAATGCAATGGCATCTTTAATTTGCGCTTCAAAATGCGTAGGAAAAACGCAGTTCAACTTCATTTTTTGAGATTGCCCATCTGCTCCAATTGCTCATCAATCGTAGCTAAAAGGTACTCTAAAAAATTGAGTGTCAAATCTATTTTTGCTTCGATATTTTTATTATTAGGTGATTGAAATCCTTCAAAAAGTACCAAAATACGCTCTCTAAGGTTCATATAAAACTGTTTTTGGCTCTCCTGAGAAGACTCTTCTTCACTCTCTTGAGGCATAGCGTATGCTTTGAATGTATTGATCTCTTCGGTTATTTCTAAAAGTGGCTCTGGCTCAAATTCAACATTTTCAGGCTCACGCTTACGGGGAGGTTGAAGTGTTTGTTGTTGCTCTTCCTTGGGTACTACCTCTTCAAGCTCTTTGAGCGTTGAGAGAATCATATCTTTTAATTCCATAGCTTTACCAACCACCTTTCAAATTCTAAAAATTCCACTTCCGAGTTCATATTTAAAAAAAACTTTTTCATCTCTTCGTCCACACCCAAGTACTTTTTACGAATGCCTGAAAGTCGTTTAATGGCAATTTTTGCCTCTTTATTATCAGGATTCGCTCTGAGTAACTCTTTGTAAATCTCCAAAGCCTCATTTTTGAGACCTTGAAGTTCGTAGATTGAAGCGAGTGTTAGGGTTTTCATATTTTAGCGACGTAATCTGCGATAATTGAGCCAATTTGTGTTGTAGAACAGACCTCTTTAGCACCGTAATTTGCCAAATCTTTCGTTCGATAACCCTCTTGCAACACTTTTTTAATCGCATTTTCAATGCGATCCGCCGCTTTAGTCTCACCAAGGGCGAAACGAAGCATCATAGAAGCACTTAAAATGGTCGCTAATGGATTGGCGATGCCCTGTCCTGCAATGTCTGGAGCAGAGCCATGAATAGGTTCAAAAAGACCTACTTTACCACCAATAGACGCAGAAGGTAAAAGACCGATAGAGCCGCTAATCATACTTGCCTCATCACTGAGAATATCACCAAAAATATTGCCCGTTAAGATAACATCAAATTGACGAGGGTTGCGAACAAGTTGCATTGCTGCATTGTCCACATACATGTGCGTTAAGGTCACTTCTGGGTACTCTTTAGCCACTTCAATGACCGTATCACGCCAGAGTTGACTTACTTCAAGAACATTCGCTTTATCAACAGAGCAAACTTCTTTACGACGTTTCATCGCTGATTGAAACGCAACATGTGCGATGCGCTCGATCTCTGGTTTGGTATAAACCATCGTGTTATAGCCTTTAAAGCCATCATTACCACGAGGTTCACCAAAGTAAATCCCCCCTGTTAACTCACGAACAACAAAAAGGTCAACGCCTTTAAGCACTTCAGGCTTTAGCGTACTGGCATCTAATAGCTCGTCAAAAACAGCTGTTGGGCGAAGATTTGCAAAAAGTCCTAATGATTTACGAAGCTTCAAAAGTCCTGTTTCGGGGCGAAATTCGCGAGGTAATGTGTCCCATTTTTGTCCACCAATAGCACCAAACAAAACAGCATCCGCTTTTAGACAGCCTTCAATGGTCTCATCAGGAAGCGGTGTTCCTTTATAATCATACGCCACGCCACCCATAAGGTACTCTTCGTAACGTAGTTCAAAATTTTCACTGACACAGACACTATCAAGAACTTTGATCGCTTCATCAATGATCTCTGGACCAATGCCATCGCCTCTAATAACCGCTATATTGTACGTTTTTTTCATTTCTTCATCTCTTTTTGTGCATAATTCATAAGTCCACCCGATGCAAGTAATTCTTGCATAAAAGGAGGAATCGGTGTAAATTTATAGGTAGTTGCGCCGTTTTTGACTTCGCCGCTCTCCATTGAGATAGCGATGTTATCGCCCTCTTTGATCGTATCTGTTTCTGCAAGTTCAAAAATAGGAAGTCCTGTATTAAACGCATTTCGGTAAAAGATACGTGCAAAGCTTTTTGCAACAACAGCACTGACACCCGCAGCTTTAAGCGCGATAGGAGCGTGTTCACGACTGCTACCACAGCCAAAGTTTTCACCCGCAACGATAATGTCACCCGCTTTGACTTTTTTGACAAACTCTGGATCTGCATCTTCCATAACATGTTTTGCAAGCTCTTTAGGATCAGAAGTGTTCAAATACCTCGCCGCAATAATAAGATCGGTGTCGATGTTATCGCCAAAGTGCCATACTTTTCCGCTAATAGTACCCATGATTATCCTCAGTGCTCTTAATTTGATTAAAAATTTTATCTAAATGGGGTTGTGAAAAAGTTTAATCACCCCACACTTTGAACAAAATAACGTCCTTTTTCACACTTTACATGTAAAGGAAGATCAAAAATATGTGAGAGATGCTCATCATCTAAAAGATCCTCTTTCTTACCTTGAGCGTAAATATGCCCTTGTTTGATGAGTACCACTTGCGAAATTTCCTCAAAAATCTCTTCCAAATGATGTGTCACCAAAATGATGGTACGCTCTGTTGCAATTTTACGCAACATCTCTATAAAATTGAGCTGTGCCTTTATGTCCAAACCCACCGTTGGTTCATCAAGGATCATAGCCATAGGATCATGCACAAGTGCGCGCGCTATGATGCACTTTCGTATCTCACCTGTCGACATTTCGGAGATGAGTTTATCGCGCAGATGAGTGATCTCAAGGTAGTGCAAAACCTCTTCCACTTTCTTTACATGTAAAGGTGAAAATTCTTGGTGTTCGTAAATGTGAAAGCTACTAAAAAAGCCTGAAAGCACCACTTCAAACCCTTTTAAAAATCCCGCACGTTGAGTAAATTCATAGTGCAAATCGTTCGTGATGATGCCCAAATGCTTTTTAAGCTCCCATATATCCCACACGTTTTTACCAAACACCTCTTTGCACATGCTTTCGCTAAAACGTGGATAAATATCGTTCGAAAAAAGCTTTAAAAGCGTGGATTTTCCTGAACCATTTGCACCCAAAATAACCGTATGCTCTCCCTCTTTGATGCGTAAATTGATCTCATGTAAAACATTTTGTTCCTCATAGGCAACATTAATATTTTCAAAATGAATAATTTCCATTGCAAAACTCCTCATACAATAACACGATTATAGCGCATTTCATTATTAACAAAATTTAGTTAGAATGTGATATTTGTAAACATAAGTAAAGGTAATGTATTCAAATGTTTTCTAAATTTTTTATCAACCGACCCAATTTTGCCATTGTTGTCTCACTTATTATCATTATTGCTGGTATTATGGCGATCCGCTCTTTGCCTGTTCAAGAGTACCCCGACGTTGTTCCACCACAAATCGTCGTTTCCACAACCTACTCAGGAGCCGATGCCAAAACGCTTGAAAACACAGTAGCAGCACCTCTAGAGCAACAAATCAATGGCGTTGATAATATGCTTTACATGATGTCAACCACCTCTCCAAGTGGACTTCTTACGATGAACCTCTACTTTGAGGTCGATACAGACATGTCTCAAGCCAAGCTTGATGTCAATAATCGCGTGCGTTTAGCAGAAAGCAAACTTCCCGATGCCATCAAACGCCAAGGTGTCGATGTTACAGAAAAATCAAACGACGTTTTGCGTATGCTAGCACTCACTTCAGAGAACAACCGTTATGATACAACCTTTATGGCAAACTACGCCATCAACAATATGCTTGAAGAGTTTAAGCGAATCCCTGGAATTGCAGAAGCAAGTGTTGTCGGTAACCAAGAGTATTCTATTCGCGTTTGGATCGATACCCAAAAACTCTCTTTTTACAATATCACCACAGCAGATGTCATCAATGCGATCAAAGCGCAAAATGAACAATACCCTGTCGGGCAAATCGGACAAGAGCCTCTTGGCAAAAACCTTTCATTTACCTATACAGTCACATCCGTAGGAAGGCTCAAAACACCCCAAGAATTTGAAAATATTCTTATTAAATCCAACAGCGATGGCTCTTCACTCAACCTTAAAGATGTCGCAACGATTGAACTTGGAACGGAGAGTTATTTTTTCAAAGGACTTTTCAATAAGCAACCCATGGCTGCCATTCGTGTCTATCTCACATCAAAAGCCAATGCGTTAGAAGTCTCTGACCTACTCGATAAAAAAATTGCCGAGCTCTCAAAAAGTTTTCCAGAAGGGCTAAAAATCGACGCAACGTATGATCCTACGACCTTTGTTCGCGCTTCCATCCATGAAGTGGTCGTTACGCTTTTAGAAGCCATTGCGCTGGTTGTCTTTGTTGTCTATCTCTTTTTGGGTAACCTTCGAGCAACCATCATCCCCGTTCTCGCTATTCCTGTTTCCATCGTTGGAACTTTTGCTGGTTTTTATGCCACAGGCTTTTCCATTAACCTTCTCACGCTTTTTGGACTTACCCTAGCCATCGGTTTGGTGGTCGATGATGCCATTATTGTTATTGAAAACGTTGAGCGTATCCTTCGCAAAGAAAACCTTAGTGTTAAAGAAGCCACTATAAAAGCGATGCAAGAGATCACAGCACCTGTTATCGCCATCGTTTTAGTGCTAAGTGCTGTTTTTATTCCCGCCGCTTTTATGGGAGGACTGAGTGGAACCATGTCAAGGCAATTTGCCATTACCATCGTTATCTCAGTCGCTATCTCAGGTCTAGTCGCTCTTACACTCACCCCTGCACTTTGCGCGCTTTTGTTGAAAAAAGAAGAGCATCCACCTTTGTGGATCATTCAAAAATTTAATGCCATGTTTGATTACATCACCCACCATTTTGGACAAATTGTGCAAAATGCGATTCGTTTTAGTCTTTTCAACCTTCTCATGTTTGGCATTATGATTTTTGCTCTCACAAAACTTATGGGTATTATCCCCTCTGGGCTTGTTCCCAAAGAAGATAAAGGAACATTCTTTGCGGTCAGTAGCTTGCCTGCTGGTGCGTCACTCAGCCGTACCCACGAGATCAATGAGGCGGTGGGAGAAGCTGCCTTGAAACATCCTCTTGTCTCAAAAGTCGGTGGTTTTTCAGGAAGTGATTTTAGCTCAAAAGCCTACACGACCGATGCAGGATACAGCTATGTGCGCCTTGTAGACTGGAATAAACGGCCTCATGCCAACCAAAGTGTCGATGCGCTCTCCAAAGAGATTATACAAGAGCTTGCAACCAACAAAGAAGCACGCATCGTAGCCGTTGCGCCTTCTGCTATTAGCGGACTTGGTGTTTCAGGTGGATTTGAGATGTACATTCAAGATAAAACGGGTGGCAATTATGCAGCACTCGAAAGTTATGCTAAAGAAATTGTGCAACGCGCATCATCACGTGAAGAGCTTCGCTCTGTACGGGGCACGTTAAGCACCAATACGCCACAGTATCGCATAGAAGTCAACACGCAAAAAGCAAAAGCGTATGGCATCGAAATTGCCGATATTTATACGACTTTACAAGCGACATTTGGTAGTGTTTATGTCAACGACGTGAACCTGTTTGGTCGCAACTACCGTGTCAATGTCCAATCCAAAGGAAATTTTAGAGAAGACATCAAAAATTATGGCGATATTTTTATCAAAACAAACGATGGCAATTTTATTCCTATCAGTGATCTTGCAACACTTAAACGTGTCATCAATCCGAACATTACTAAACGTTTCAATATGTTTCCATCGGCTCAAATTTTAGGAGAAACAAACATAGGCTTCTCTTCGGGTGAAGGACTTAAAATCATGGAGCAAATTGCTGCTGAAGTATTGCCAGATGGTTACTCTGTAGCATGGGGCGGTGCTTCACTGCAAGAGAAAAAACTGTTAGAAAAAGGGAATCTCTCTTTTATTTTTGCGATTATTTTTATCTTTTTGATTCTGGTTGCACTGTATGAGAGCTGGATGATTCCTTGGGCGATCGTTTTAGCCGTACCATTTGCCCTGTTGGGGGCTGCTTTAAGCGTATGGCTTCGAGGGCTTCAGAATGACATCTATTTCCAAATCGGCATTATCACCCTTGTGGGGCTTTCGGCTAAAAATGCCATCTTGATGGTCGAATTTGCACTGCAAAAGATCGAAGAAGGATATAGCCTCCTTGATGCAACGATAGAGGGAGCGAAGATTCGTTTTCGCCCTATCATCATGACCTCATTTGCTTTCATTGCAGGAACGCTCCCTCTTGCTCTAAGCTCTGGTGCGGGGGCAAATAGTCGTCATATCATCGGAACAACAGTCGTTGGCGGCATGGTAACACTCACGCTCATAGGTGTCTTTTTTACCCCACTCTTTTTCTATCTCATTATGAAGCTTAAAGAAAAAGTATCACTTGCGTTCAAGTCCTAAAAGTCCAAAGCCAAGAGCGATGAAAATCGCTCCGCTAATGCGGTTAAACCACAACGCTCTTTGATTGGTTAAGAACCATTCCACAAAAGCATAATTATTTTCAATATAACCCACAACATAACGCAAGCATGTTATACTAAAGCTACAAATCCCTCAGAAGGAAGCTTTCATGGTGAATGTCCTTATCTTAGAAGATGACCCTATTATTGCACTGGATATTAAAAGTATTGTGGATGATTTAGTGGGGTTTAACGGTTTTATTGCTTCAGATATGCCAAGTGCTTTGAAAATTGCGCATAAACATACCTTGCATATTTTACTGGCGGACATTCACATTAAAGGGTTGGTGGATGGCATCGACACGGCTCGAACATTACAGCATCTTTACCATTCACAACTCATCTTTGTAACATCGTATAGCGATGAACCTACATTGGCAAGGGCTTCTGAGCTGAGTGTTGCTGGCTATATTTTAAAACCTTTTAGGGAAGAAGAGTTGGTGGCTTCTTTAAAACTGTGCGCATTAAAATTAGGCGTTGACCATGTTCTTTTAGATATAGGCTATGGGTACACGTACGATACCAAGCGTCAGCAGCTCTTTCTTCATGATACACATATTATTCTCTCGCCCAAAGAACAACAGCTTTTTTTACTCTTGCTCAACAGCCGAGGCAGTGTTGTGCCTCTGTCATACATTGATGATGTCATTTGGTATGATGATAGCATCTCGGACACAGCCAGAAGACAGCTCTTACACCGCCTTCGTACCAAACTGCCTGAACTTAGTTTTGAGATTGTCAAATACAGTGGCTATAAGATGAATCTTTAACGCCAAGCTATAAGACACTGTGTTCCTTCTGCACTGCTTTTAAAGCTCACTTTACCGTGTAATTCATCTTGTACCAATCTTTCAACCAGTGAAATTCCAAAAGAGTTTTGCTGCGCATTGACATCAAACCCTCTGCCGTTATCTTCAATTTTCAAGATAAATTTGCTTTGTTCTTTTTGTAAGGAAATGAGAATAGTGCCACCCTTTTCATCAAAGGCGTATTTGAGCGCATTGGTGACCAGTTCATTTACGATAAGACCGCAGTAGATTGCTTGTTCAAGCAGTAAGCTCTCTTTTGCATCGATGTTAATCTCAATGTGCGTATGCGGATACCCTCGTTTTATCTCGGCAATGAGCTCTTCAAAGTACTCATTGGCATCTAAGGCGGTAATGTCCTGATGCGCATACAGGATCTCATGAATTTTACCGATAGAGCGGATGTTTTGCTCCGCTTCTCCTAGCATGGTTTTACCCTCCGTATCAAGGTACTTGCGCAGTTTCAAACGGTAAAGTGAGACGATAAACTGAAGATTATTTTTCACACGGTGGTGCAACTCTCGCACCAAGATTTGATGCGTTGCCAAAGAGGTTGCCAACGCGGTGGTGTGGTTGAGCCTTTTGGAGAGAATGATGGAGAAGACAAGCCCTTCAAAGACCATGCTTAACTCGTAGAAGTACCAGTACTCGCCATTGTGAGGAATGTAGAGCCCCTTGTTATACAGTAAGAAGAGAAATGTCCCCATAACATTCACACCCCAACTTACTAGAAAATAGACGCTATTTTCCTCTTTTTTGTAAACGAGATAAAACGCAATCGCAAAAATATAGAGCAAAATAAGACACATATAATCAATAATATATTCAAATGAATCATCATTTCCAAGAAGATACATAAGCGCAAAGCCTACGCATCCTAGCACTAACCATTTGAAACTTCGATGGATTTTGGGGTAGCGTTCAAGGTGCATAAAATCTCGCACGAAAACCAATATAGATAGGGGAACACAAAGGGTATATAGTGGTCCTAAATAGGCATCTATATACGACCATGCTATCATCCCCTCATATGAGATACCACAAAGCTTCATAAGCAGAAAAAGCATACCCGTATAAGAGAGGTCATTATAAACTACGACACACAGATACAACATATACACAAGATAAACACGCTCTTTGGTAAAGAGGTAAATAAAGGCATTGTAAACAATGAGTGTACCCATAATTGAAAACAAGAGTGTTAAAATCAACTGCCTGTCTAACGTTTTTTTCCATAAAACAGCTTCACTCTCCGCATGAAGATGAAAATAAGTCGCACAACTGTTGCTAAGAACCTTGAGGTAAAAGCTTCGCTCTTCTAAGGGGTTAAGGTTAACAGGAAAGTAATAATCAAAAATATCGTTATATTGTGTTCGATAGATGACCCCACTTTTAAAAACATCTCCATTACTATCGTATAACACGACACTATCAAGCATGGAATTGTTTACATGTAAAAAGCGTTTGATGGTTTCAGAGCTCTCATTTTTAACACTAAAGCGCAACCATACCGCTTCATTGGTGGTATAGCTTTGATTGATATAGTTGGAGGAGTAGGGTGTAAAAGAGGCATGGGAGGGGACTTCACCCACTTCAAATTTGGCACCTTTTTCGATAAAGATTTCCGCATGTTCTAAAAGAGAGACATCATTATTCAATCCTATCTCAATAGGCGAAGCCCATAAAAAGAGTACACACAGACACCACAAAAGAAGTTTTTGCATCGTTTATCCACGCTTTTTTTCCGAAAAGTATACCTTTCATACGATAAATTTACAAAAAAATCGTACATCTATAAAAATATAACGCCACGCGTAACGCTCAAAAGATATAATAAATAAAATAACACAATGTCACAATCTATGATAAAACATTAAGTACTAAATTGTTATTATTAGTATTCATAGGTATTATTAAATGTTATTACGAGTAAGGGGGCTTATGCGTATGCATAAAGAATGTTATTTGTACTGCGCATATACGTTTGCCTCTAGTTTTTTACATGTAAACACCTCACCGCGAAGAAGGCATCTTTATGCCTACATCTAACATCAACCTCATCATCCGTAAAATCTTCGATGACTACGATGAAAAAAACGGTGCGCAACAAAAGACTGACTACACCCAAAGAGCTAAGAAGATAGTCCAGACTTGGACACAAAGCATGGCAAAAGAGGGGCTTACCACAAAGCTTATTTGTGAACTGCACCGCTTAGTATGTGAAGATGAGTGGATACCTATCAATGACCCAAAAGGTGGCATCGCAGGATTTGCTAAAGCTGGGGAGTATAGAACAACGCCTTCGTCAGCACCTTCTGAACTAAAAAAAGATGCGCGTAGGCTTTTCATTCCACCAAATGATATAGTTTTAAAGATGGAACAATTGGTAGCTACGATGAATAATATTTTGGCTACAAAACTACCTAAAGATACTATGGTTGAAAATATCTTAGCCTTTCTGGTTGAACTTTCTACGATACATCCATTTCCAAATCAAAACTGGCGTGTTATTTTGTCGCTGGTAGAGCTTTTAGCATATCAAACCAAGTTGGAACCATTTTGCATTTCATATATAAATAAAGTCAATCCAAAGCTTTTGATTCGTTCAGTAGAAGAAACTATTTTATACCAAACGGTTCAACCGCTTCTTACGATTATCAGTAGATACAAAAATGAGCAACATATTAGTATCGATGATAATGAAGGCATTGGAAGCTTTTTTGGATATACGAAGCGCCAAAACCCAGATGAAATCCTGCATAAGACAATACATTCACTTTTCCCACCACTTCAAAATAAAAGAGTGTTAGATGCGGGATGTGGAAGTGGTACTTACACAAAATACTTTATAGAAAATGGTGCATCTGTTGTCGGTATAGATGCAAGTAATCTTGCTATCAGTAGGGCAAAACAGACTATTACAGGAGAAGTGTCATTTTTACTAGGCAATTTGGAACAGCCTTTAAGTTATCTTAAAAATGAAAGTTTTGACTTTATTTTTTCAAATCTCGTCATCCATTATGTTCTAGATTGGGATAGACTATTTCGAGATTTTTTCCGTATTTTAAAATTCGGTAGCAGTGCAATCATTGTAGTGCCACATCCAAATCGAAATGTTGTAAATGATTATTTCGCTGTAGAAAAAGTCTCTGAAGTTTTTTATACAGAAACAGCAAACATAAATATAGAGTACTACAGAAGACCGTTCCAAATGATGTTAAATCCGATGACCCAAGCTGGGTTTCAGATAAAAAATACTATCGAATTTAACCAAGAAGCTAATGAACAAACGAGTGTTTTATTTTTCATTACAAAAAATGCAGCGTTGACAACAGCAAAAACACACATGGAACATACTTTAGATATAGCAAAATACGCTTTTAATACTGGAGATTTTCCAGTTGGAGGCAATTGTATCAATACAACGCAAACTATCGATGAAGCTTCTATAACCCTCATCATCCGCAAAATCTTCGATGACTACGATGAAAAAAACGGTGTCCAACAAAAGACTGACTACACCCAAAGAGCCCAAAATATAGTCCAAGCATGGACGCAAAGCATGGCAAAAGAGGGGCTTACCACACAGCTTATCTGTGAACTACACCGCTTAGTATGTAATGATGAAGCCATCGCCATTCGTGACGAACAAGGCAATATCCTTGGTTATACAGATGCCGGTGCATACCGAACACATCCTTCATCGAGAAAATCAGAATTGCGAGTAGGTGCGAGAAGGCTCTTTTTACCTCCAGAAGTCATTGCCTCAAAACTGGAACAGTTAGTGTCTATTATGAACACTGTTTTAGCCACCAAACTTTCACAAGAACAAATGATTGAAAATGTACTCTCATTTGCCGTAGAGTTTTCAACCATTCACCCCTTTGCCAACCAAAATGGGCGTATGATGCAGTTGCTTATGGAACTTATAGCATATCAGGCTGAATTAAAACCGTTTTATGTATCACGAGTCAATAAGCTCAATTCATACCGATTAACCCGTGCAATTGAAGAAACTATCCTTTATCAAACTGTTGAGCCATTGCGAACATTACTAAACCAATATAGCAAAGTACCGACGGTTGAAAATAGTATCGATACCTTAGTAAAGTCAAATACAACCAATGAGTATTGGACTCACGAAACATTGTATGCAACACTCTACAAAAGCTTATTCCCAAAATATGAAGAATTACTGATAGGCGCTGTTGGGAAAAAAGAGTTTGAGCAGTTTATCGCAAGTTTGACCTCATTTGTTTTTGATAAATATGCGTCATCGACAGAATTGACGTTAGCGTATTTTCAAAAACTCCACACTTTTTTTTATGCAAAAGATTTTAAGATTATCGTTCATAGAGAGGGGAAATGCTATGAAACTTTGGCAGGAGAGTGGAGAAAACAACCTTTTTTACCACAAATACAAACCCATTTTACATCAGAACATACAAACATAGAAAATGATTTGAAATCTTTTACAGATGCCTATAATGCTCTTGATAAAAAAACTATTTTTGATGTTTTAAACTACTATTTTGACTTTTTACGCGTTCATCCATTCTCAGACAGCAATCTGACGGTAATTTCACTTATCGTAGATATTGAATGTTTAAGGTTAGGATTTGAGCCTCTCAACATACTGAAAATTCGCTTTAAAAATAAAGCATACCAATATGACATTGTCAATTATTATGAAAAAAATGCCAACGATGAAGCACGACTAGAAAAAGCCTATCGGTTAATTGTAGATTATCATAAAGCATCTATAGGCGATACATTAACATGCCATATATGTGTTGATGACAGTCCAAGTATTGGAAATTACTTTGCACATTCACAAAGTGTGTCATCAAATGTGATACTACAAGATACAGAATTTGGTTTACTTTTACCAACATTAAAAGATAAAAAAATACTAGATGCTGGTTGTGGAATTGGTACTTATGCAAAGTATTTTGTAGAGAATGGGGCAACCGTCATTGGCATAGATGCTAGTCAAGTAGCTATTGATAAAGCAAAGCAAATGTCCCTTGAACAAGCAACATTCATGGTAGGTGACCTCGAAAAACCTTTAGACTCTTTCGACAATGAAAGCTTTGATTTTATATTTTCATACTTAGTAATTCACTATATTGAAGATTGGGATAGGCTTTTTAAAGATTTTTTTCGTATGTTAAAAGTTGGCGGTTCCATTCTCATTGCCGTATCTCATCCTAGTAAAAATGTAGTAAGTGATTATTTTTCAGTAGAAAAAACAACAGAAACATTTTATAGAAATGGACAAACTATATCTATTGAATATTATAGAAGACCTCTACAAAATATGCTCAATACAATGATTAATGCAGGATTCCAATTAGATAAAACAATTGAATTTAAGCATAAAGTAGTAGATAGATTTTATATTGCTTTTCGGCTATATAAACACACCTCAGGATTACCATCCGATACAACAATGGAACAAGCCTTAGGCATGGCAAAACAAGCTTTTGATGCTGGGGATTTTCCTGTGGGAAGTGTGATGGTTTCACACGGAGAAGTTATCTCAAAAGCACGAAATGAGATATTTACAAAAAACAACTACCACCACGCAGAAATCAATCTCATCGCAAAAAGCCTAAGCTATCAAAATGTAGAACATAAAGTCGTCTATGTAACCCTTGAGCCTTGTTGGCGTTGTGCTCAAGCACTGGTTGATTTTGGAGTGAAAGAGGTGTTTTATATACTTGAAGACCCACTTGGCGGTGGCGCTGAAACACTCAAAAAGAGCAATGTCAAAATGACAAAGCTAGGTGAGTACGAGAAAAAATATACTGAACTACTCTTAGCGTATTTTACTAACAACCCACAATTACCACAACACATAGCGCAGTATAAAGCCTTATATGAACATGTAAAAAACAATATCAGCAAGGAAAAACCTGATGTCTGAAGATAACTACATCAAAAAAATCAAATGTGATATTGCTGATAAAAAAGCACAGTTAGCAGGGCTGGAGGAGTTGCTAGATGAGGAGAACATCAGCGACAGTGATAGATATTCAAGAACACAAGAGATAAGACGACTGGGAGTTGAAATCCAAAATCTTGAAGTGCAGTTGCAAAAAATGATAAGAAAAACAATCAATACAAAAGGAGTAAAAATGGATGTGACGACTTCGGCTACAAGTAGCCTTATCAACAAGGTTGTTTTATGGACAACACAAAAACTTATCAAGTTTTTGTTGCGTAACAAAGTGCAAGATTCTGGGAATCTGAACTTAGGAAAAGTAAGTGAGCAAGGTGTTGTTGAAAACTTTCTTTTAACATGCACTAGAGATAATTTGAAAGTTGGAGATTTGCAAGGGTATTTCAGAAATTATGCCTTGGAAAATATCCCAGCGGATTATTTGTTTCCTACTAAGGAAAATGAGGGAGCTAAAAAATTTATTATAAATAGTACTCGAATTTCAACTTTTTTTACATTTACAGATGGTGAAAATATTTTGTTATTTGACAGAGTGAATGCCAACATACAAAATGTTATCAATAACCATTTTGATTGTTTTGGTTCAGTTGATTTTGAAAATAGCTCACTCTCAAAAAAAATTATTAACTACAGCTTTTTCAACACAAATATTGAAAAAATTGATTATATTCCTGGATTTGCATTTGAAGATAATCTAAACACATCCGATGGTGTTTATCCTTTTCAAACGGTCATTATGTTTGGTTTTGTATTTTATATTTCAAAAGAAGACCTTAATTTGGCAGTGACTAATGGTAGTAATGTATTCCTAAAAAACGTAGATACCATAAATACAGAAAATACAACATCAAAAGCAAAACTTGCGATTGAGTTTCTTCGAGCAAAAAGGAAATGTTCAAATGACTCACAGACTCTCTAAATTCACTCTTTCCATTGTTGCATCTGCCGTTATAGCTTCATCGGCGTTTGCAGTTGATCCTGCTATTACGAATTTCTCGTATACGTATGATCAAGCTACTGGGAAATTAGCTATTACCAATGGAGGACATACAAAGTTTATTTCTGGGTTAAGTGGAAATACCGTAGAAGTCTCTGTTGCCCCAGATGGTTCAAAAGTGTATATTACAGATTATGATTCTGGAACATTATATACGCTAAATACTATCACCAATACAGTGACAACCCTCGGCTCAATCACGACAAGTACAGCTACAGTATTGACTGCAACAAGCCCAAATCTCATTACAGGTACATTAAATATTGCAAGTGCTGCTGATATGACAACACAAGGATTCACTAGTTCAGTCAATTTTGGTGGAGGAACACTTAAAGCAACGGGAAGTTTTACATTATCAACCCCTGTTTATCTTAGTGATGCATACAACTTCACGTATGATGATAGTTCTATTTTTACTTTCACCACTGTAGCAGGTGGCACAGTCGATACCAATGGCCACGATGTCGAGTTTAGCGGTGTCATCTCAGGTGTGGGAGGTCTGACCAAAGAGGGTTTAGGGACATTGACACTCAGCAATACCAACACCTACACAGGAGCTACCACCATCAACGCAGGAACACTTGCTGTAACAGGCGATACACACACCTCGGCATTTGCGGTCAACAACGGTGGTACCCTAGCAGGTAGCGGAACAGTCGGTACAACAAATGTTGCGAGTGGTGGTACACTTTACCCAACTGGAACATCAGCGTTACATGTAAACGGAAATCTCACCTTTGCCAATGGCAGTACTTATAAACTAGATGCCTATGCGAACGGCACTTCAGGCAGTGTGGTTTCAAGTGGCACCACAACCATCAACGGTGGTACAGTCAATGTCGTAGCCGATGCAGCTGGTACATGGAACGCCTCAACCCTTTATACCATCCTCACCGCTAGTTCTGTGACAGGAACCTTTAGCAGTGTCACCGATAACCTAGCCTTTTTAACCCCAAGCCTTAGTTACGATGGAACGCATACTTACTTAACACTGACCAAAGACACCAGTGCCTCATACAGTAGCGCCGTCTCTGGTCTAGCTGTACCAGTAGCGACAGTACTAGACAATGTAAGCTCTCCCAATAGCTCAATGCAAAGCATGCAAGCACGCATCGATGGCATGAGTGCATCTCAAGCACAAAACACCTTTACGGCACTACGAGGCGATAGCCTCTCTTCTTTAGTCTCTTCTTCTCAAGCCAGTCAAATACTTTTTAACAACGTCATTAGCGCACGACTGGGAGCTTTAAGTGACTTTAGAGCCGACATCGGTGTTGCAGGACTGCGCTTTGCCGATGCTTCGGGTGATGACACGCTTCTTGCAAGGGTTTTGGCGGAAGAAGGAGCACTCACCGACAAAGGCTTTGTCGACCCATATGCATATGACTATACGGTGTGGGCAAAAGCATTAGGTGGTAGACTTAACAGTTCAAGCGATAGCGCTAAAAATATCTCTTCTTCACATACGAACACCTATGGTGCTCAAATCGGTGTTGATAAACGAGATGACGACATGGTCTATGGTCTCTCTTTAGGTTCTATGCGCAGTAAATTTAAAACAGATGACAGCGCACTTAACTCGTTGAGCAAAAGTACAGCACTAGGACTTTATGGCTCAAAATACTTTGGAAACTTTAGAATCGATGCAAGTGCAACGTATGCGTTCATCGACACTGACAGTGACAGAGCAACACTCTTTGGAACAGCTGAATCAGACTATAATGCAAAAGCAGCAGGTATGTGGATGAGTGGTGCTTACACGTACAAATACGACCAAACACTGAGCATCGAACCGTATGTAGAGATGCGCTATGACCACTACAGACAAGATGCTTACGCTGAAAGTGGTGCTAGTGGTGCCAACCTAAATGTGGATAGCTTAAGCACAGGACTTTACGGCGCAGGAGTGGGCGTAAAAGTGACCCAAAGTTTCGATGAGAAGAAAGGAGCATTTGACGTGAGTGTCGGTGTCGTAAAAGAGTGGGGAGACCTCAATACGCCTCTTACCATGAAGTTTGCTAACGCCCCAACAGCAGGAAGTTGGAGCAGTACCGCACTTGATCGTGACGATGTTGTCTATAAAGCAAGCACAGGGTTTACCTATAAAGTGCAAAAACTCACAGAAATCTTCGCAACCATCGAAGGACAAGCCAGAGAAAATGAAACATCGTTTAATGGCACATTTGGAGCAAGAAAGAAGTTTTAATCACCGTATAAAGCGAAAGAAGGATAGCATCCTTCTTTCGCTTTTTGGTTACTCATAATCCTATAACTCACATTTCTATCAGTAGTTCCGCAATATCTCTTGATGCCATTCTTAAAGTAGTATCGGCAATACTCATGTATCTCTCTTCTTACTCAAATTTATTCCAAATGCGGTTAAATCAAAATAAATCAATATATCTTGATATGAAAATATCATTGTGCTATACTGCTTAAAAAATTAAGATGTGAGAATCCCTATGGATAATTTTTTAAAAACTGTTGGCGCACTCAATGATGAAACCCGTGTACAAATTCTTCGCTTCATCCATCAAAAAGGCGAAGTGTGTGTTTGTGAGGTCGAAGATGCTTTTTCGATGATTCAGTCGCGCATTTCAAGACATCTTAAAATCCTCAAAGATGCAGGATTTTTACGTGTTGACCGTCGTGGGAAATGGGCGTATTATGCCATCCGTTCACCGCTCGATCGTTTTAGGCTTGAATGTTTAGAGGAAATCAGCTACCTAGAGATGCCAATGCCCTCATCGGCATGCGCGTGCAAGGATGCAAAATGATTCTCGCTTTTTCACTTTTTCTTGTCACCCTTCTGTGCGTCATCATTCAGCCTCGAGGGCTCCAAATAGGCACTTCAGCGATTATCGGAGCGGGTATTGCCCTCCTCTTAGGCGTGGTAAGCTTTGCGGATGTTTTGGTCGTTACAAGCATCGTGTGGGACGCAACACTTGCTTTCATTGGTATTATTATTCTCTCGCTTGTTCTTGATGAAATAGGCTTTTTTGAATGGTGTGCAATTTGGATGGCAAAGTTTTCAAAAGGCAATGGGCATTTAATGTTTGTCTATTCACTCCTTTTAGGGGCTATTATCTCCGCTTTCTTTGCCAATGACGGTGCGGTGCTCATTCTAACGCCTATTTTGCTGGCTAAAATGCGCATCTTAAAACTTGAGCCTAAAACCATTGTGGCGTTTTTACTTGCAGGCGGATTTATTTCAGATTCTGCTTCGCTTCCCTTTGTATTTTCAAATCTCACTAACATCGTCACAGCCAACTACTTTCACATTGGTTTTACCAAATACCTAAGCACCATGTTTACCCCTTATGTCGTCAGTACATTCGTTTCAATCACTGTTTTATGGCTCTTCTTACGCAAAGATATTCCTTTACATGTAAACGTGGAACTCTTAAAAGATCCCGACGAAGTTTTAAAAAGTAAACCACTTTTTTACCTCGCATGGGTTTTTATCGCAGCTCTTATGGGAAGCTACTTTGTGGGTGAACAGTACCACATCCCCATTAGCTTTATTGCTTTAGGCGGCGCACTTCTTTTTCTTGCCATTGCAACTTACTTTAAAGCTGCCAAGCCGTGGCTTACTATCAAAACCGCTCCGTGGCAAGTGGTGTGGTTTAGCATTGGTCTTTACATCGTCGTTTACGGGCTTAAAAATGCGGGACTTACGACCTATCTGAGCCACATTTTAAATGCCCTTAATGCCCAAGGCAATACCATCGCCATTGTAGGAACAGGTTTTATTGCCGCTATTTTAAGCGCGGTGATGAACAATATGCCCAGCGTCATGATTATGGATATAGCCCTACATGACATTCCAAACTCAGCCCTAGCCTATGCCAATATCATCGGGTGTAACTTGGGGCCTAAAATGACACCTTTTGGCTCACTTGCAACCCTTTTATGGCTTCATGTTATGGCGAAAAAAGGTGTAAAAATAAGCTTTTGGGAGTACTCAAAATTTGGACTACTCGTCACACCACCGATCCTTCTTGTTGTGCTTCTAAGCCTTGTTTAGTCTTTACATGTAAAAAGGAAAAATGATGAAAATAACCATACGAAAAGCAACAGAAAATGAATACCGAGCTATCATTCACCTACTTGCATCAAACGCTCTCCCAACGGCTGATATTTATGAAAAAAATATCACTCTTTTTGTGGGGTTGATAGATGAAAAAATCATCGCAACCATCGGAATCGAAACGTATGGGGAAGTGGCGCTTTTGCGTTCATTGTGTGTCAAAGATGAACTTAAAAACCAAAAGCTTGGGGAAAAAATGCTCTCGTATCTTCTGAGCTTTTGTACTCATGAAAAAATCGAAACGCTTTATCTGCTGACCACAACAGCAGAACGCTATTTTGTGCGACATAGTTTTGAAAAAATTACACGTGAAGAGACGCCTCTTGCCATTCAACAAACACGTGAATTCCAAGACATCTGTCCTGCATCTGCGGTAGTCATGGCATGCAACATAACCTAAGCTTTGCATCTCATAACACTACCTCTTAGCTTCCTTTCTCCTTTGTAAACTTTTCTTTTAGCCTCACCTATCCTAACGCTTATTTTAATGGCATTTGACACCATTTGGAAACTATTTGGTCACTTTATGGCAATCAAATAGAGACTGTTTGGTGACTATTGTTTAGCTAGAATTTAATCATAATTAAAATGTTTTATTCAGCTATAAATTAGGATTTACTTTGCCATTTTTTCCCTATACACTGAACAACGCGACTATCACAAATGACTTCACCCCAAACTTTATAATGCGACAAAACCTTTCAATCAGAGGTATTTATCTATGAAAAAAATACTAATATTTATGCTTTTATGTTTTTGCTTTTCCATCCGTATTTTGGCTGGCTCAGAGAGCGAATGGAATGGTGGTGAAGGGAATGCCAATACTATTGCAATCAACAGCACAACAACAGGAACATTGGGCAATCAATGGGGATTGGATGTAGATTACTTCTCTTTTACTCCAACAACTGGTGCAACAACGACTTTTAGCGTCAGTTCCACTAATACAACACTCGAATTAATTAAAAATTGTGCCTCAGGCAATTCAACGATAGTTGCCACAGCCTATTCACCGGAGACAATCATCTATAATCTTACAGGTGGTATAAAGTATTGTCTAAAATTATCGTACCCAACGCAAGGAGCTGATATTCCCTATACACTAACGCTTTCTTCAAATCAAGCTCCCAGTGCAAATAACAAATTTTTTACGACAGCAAAAGATACACCTTTGTCGAAAAATCTTATGAGCGATGGAGGAACAGCAGACAGCGACCCCGATGGTGACACACTTAGCGCAACAAAAAAAACAAACCCTTTGCGAGGAACTGTGACACTAAATGCCAATGGAGCATTTACCTACACACCTATGACAGGATACACAGGAACAGATAATTTTACCTATACGATAAGTGATGGAAAAGGACATAGTGCAGATGCAACAGTCATCATCGAAGTTGCTAACAAGACGCCCCTTGCCAATGATAAAAGTTTTGGAACACCTAAAAATACGCCACTTTCAAAAAATGTTATGAATGATGGTGGGCTACTAGATAGTGACCCAGATGGTGACACCATCACTATAGCTAGCAGTACTTCCCCAGCTCATGGAACACTTAAAATATTTAACAATGGAAATTTTACATACACTCCCAACACAAACTACATAGGAGCTGATAGTTTTACCTATACGATTCAAGATATTACAAAATTAACAGCTACGGCTACTGTTCGCATTCAAGTTTATGATGCAGGCGATGAATTTGTACCCACAAGCAGTTCCAATAGTGTTCCAACGACATGTGGTGTATTTGAAGATGTTTTGCAAACACATAAACGCGATAGTCTTATAAATATTCTTAACAATGCTACCATTATAAGTGGCAATTGTACGCTGAACACTCCTAATATTACAGATTCTTATTGGCAAGGACTTACTTGTGGAAGTGGAAGAGCGAGTGCTTCAGGTGTAGAAAGTAGTGCTATGTCCATACAGTACGACAATCCACCCGATACCTCTACTGTAACACTCTCATCCAATACCTCAACGACTGATGTTACTGTCTCTAATAATTTAACATTAAGCGAGTCTTTCTATAGAAAAATTGAATTTACATGGACAAGCCCTCATATACCCCTTAGTGTTGATTTTCAAAATGTTCAAAAAATAAATGAAATTGTATTTACAACAGACAATACCGTTACATTTTCAACCCAACCACCTTACAATCTTGAGATAGGCAGTGTCGGTGGTAATGCGCATAGCGCATTACAGACTAAAACTGTACCCAAAAATATTAAAATTGGAAGTCTTTCTTTAGCAGCAGGTGCTACGGTTGATTTTGAGGCTGCACAGACCATTCAGATGAATACAGCATCATTTGCAAGAGATGATTCTAACATCAGCCTAAAAGCTCAGTATGTCAAGATAGGTTCTCTCACACAAAATGCTAGCGGTAATAGTGGTCGCTCTTATGTAACCATAATAGCGGATTATATTGATATTGGAACATTATCAACAGGCGAATTGGCAACTCTTATCATTAAACCCTACACACCAGGAAAACGCATCCTTTTTAGAACCAATTCTCTCTCTGTCTCTTCTACAAGTACAATGATTGTTTATTCTGGTAATTACTATACAAAAGCTTTTAATGTTCCTGGAACTTCTGATTCAAGTACGATTCGAGCAGCCGATGCCAATCAGCTTATTAACTTCTTTTTTGATGGAACTTTTGCACCAGGGAACAATCCTGGCATTAACAGCAATGGCAATAAAGGCAATTATGGCACCTTGCCTGCTTCAAACTTTGTTTTATTTATCAAAGGAGATTTTAACATAGGCAGTGGTGGTACAACGTTTAATGCTACCATTTATGTAGAAGGTTCTGCAAATCTTGGTACAGAAACATACATTAAAGGAGCACTCTCTGCAGGAGGGAATATTAACGTTGGCAATAATTCACAATTTGTCTATGACCAAACGATTAGTAGTTCAGGATGGGGGAATTGTACACAGATTCAAAATCCACCTCTTGTTCTAGGATCAGTCGATGCCATCGATAATTATGCCATGCGTGGATACACACCTGCACAAGGGCTGAGAACAAAAATAGCCAATAAAGATCATTATACGCTTGATGTTGTGTGGCTAGGGACTGGAACATCCCCTACGTCATACACCGGTACTAAACCTATGCCAGTACGTATCTCTTTATCGGATAACGCCTGCTCAACCGATGAAAATCTTGCACAAACAACAGGTTATGTTGAAGCAACCATCCAACCTGGCTCGAGCAATGTAACAACAACAGCTTTTCAAATCATTAGTCAAGCGAAAAAAATCGCAAAACTCCGCTTTCGATTTATCGATTGGAGTAACCTTCCAGGGGGAGATTACAGTCAATGTCTAAACTCTAGTAGTACCTTAGGCGCCTTGCAAGGTGTGCCTGCGTGTCTTAATGATAACAACAAGATCGTAGCGGCTTTTGGGCAAACGATTGCAACACAATGTGCGCAAGCATGCCAATCGTCAAGTTATAATGCAGGAAATTTACCAAGTGCCCCTTACGATAATGCACTAGGCTGTTTTATCTGCCTTGCCGATGCGCTCAATGGCGCAAAATGCTCCACAGACAACTTTGCTATTCGCCCTAATGATTTTAACAGCACCATTACAGCCAATCAACAATTTATAGCCGATAAAAATACATCGATTACATTTCGCGCTAATCAATACAATGGTATAGGTACAACAGACTATAACGAAACAGTAAATACTTCATTTAAAGTCGATGTCAACATTAGTGATAGCACTAAAACATGTGCTGCTCCTTCTATTGAGTTTACCCCTACAATTATTTTTGCAAATGGCACTACGGATATGATTGATGGAAACATTACTAAATACTCATTACCTAATGTTGGTGATTTTAATCTAACCATTCATGAAAAAATTGGTTCAGAATTTGCCCTCGTTGATGCCGATGACACACCTGATAATGAGCGTTACATCACACCTTACACACAACAGATCAAAGTTGTGCCTGAGCATTTTTTAATCGAAGGCAATTTTAGCAACGGCAGTCAAAACTTTACCTACCTCTCTAACTTTGAAAAATACCCAACGATAACCGATAGAAATATCTCTGCTCTACTCGATCTCAACATTACGGCACAAAGCGACCTCAACAACACCACATCCAACTACACATCACTGTGTTATGCCAAAGATGGCAACATAACCCTTAGCACTTCTACGATGGGAACAACGCTCATTGGGCTATCAAAATTACTCTGGTACGACGTCAACCATGATCTTAATGGAAGTGTTGCCCTTACCAACAAAACATCTTATACGATGAATCTTAACCATATACAATTTGATAGTACAGATACCAATGGGACTGCCCCTGTAAAATATCGCATCAATTTTGACCGCAATAGCACCAAAGTCGTTCAGCCTTTTCTCTTCCAAGTCACCGATATTAACACCTCAAATAGCGATGATCGAAATGGAACAAAAGCATTGACAAACCAGAGAGCGACGTACTACTATGGACGTGTTTACTCAACCGATTATGATGGTCCAAGAGAAGGTATTGCTACGACAATTCGTTATGAGGCTTATTGTGATAGTGCAACCCTAAATTGTAGTACTTTTGGCTTAACCACACAAAGCCCTCTCTCAATCAAATGGTACCACAACCCTTTACATGTAAACAGCGATGGCAATGTGACAAACTTCTCCTCCATAGGCACAGCGTTAATTAACAATGCCAATACAGCTATATCGGGAACGATTGCCAATGGATCTGAAACCAACACCCTTACCAATGCAACAGCACCCTATACGGATCGCATCCAGATGAGACCTACCTCTTGGTTGGTCTATAGCCCTTTTAACCAAAATGCAACCACCAATGACTTTAACGTTAAATTTACACAAACGGGAAATTGGGCGGGAGAAGGTAACCTTGGAAGAACAGTGGATGTGAATGCTTCAAGGCGGACAAGCAAAAGAATGGAATGGTAAAAGGCTTTACATGTAAAGCCTTATTTCTTTTGTTGTTTATACATCTCCAAAGTAGTTCTTAGTTCATCTATATCGGTGTGCGTACCGATGACTTTGGTGGGGTAACCGCTAGAGTTATAAGCGATCACTTTAGCTTGGTCAAGCACCCATTTATAACTTCCATCTTGGCAAAGCATACGGTGTTGGTGTTGATAATGTTGGACTCTTCCGCTTAAAAGAGCAGTCAGTTCATTGAGGCAATAGCTTAGATCATCAGGGTGAATGAGTGACATCCACGCTTCTTTTGTCTGCTCAAACTCTTTGTATTCGTATCCCAACATCGTAACCCATTGTGGCGACAGTGAGATGAGATTTGCGATAGGGTTCCACTCCCAAAATCCGTGTCCTACGCACTCTAAAATATTGATATACTCTTTTTTCATGCTCTCTTACCTTTTGTAACTCTCTTTTTCAACTGGGATTCTACCGTCCGAATGTGACTTTTGCGTTATATGAATCTTTAAAACCAATATGTTGGGTAATGCCTTTTACTGTTTGAAGAAAGATTGTTGATAAGAAGCGCTACTAAAAGCATTATAAGCGCTCCAAAACCAATCGGAGTGAATGGATAAAGCCACCCTAACCTATGAATTTGCTCGCCACCCATGACATAAATAAGCGCCGTAGCCCCACCTGGTGGGTGCATCGTACGACTAAAATGCATCACAACAATCGAAAGAGACACACTCAATGCACATAAAAATTCTGTTGACAAGAGTGAAGAAAACGTTTTAAGAAGAAAAACGGCAACGCATGCAGATAAAATATGCCCGCCTATGATATTACGTGGTTGCGAAAAATCAGCCTGAGGTGCTCCGTAAATCAGCACAGCTGAAGCTCCAAATGAGCCTAAAAGAAAAAAGCTCTCTTCAATGGCAAAATAGTGCCCAAATATCGCCACCAAATAGATACCTAAAAAAGCACCAAAACCTGACCAAAGAATCTTACTTAAAGGCTTTCTTGAAGGTGGTTGTGACTTTGCTTTCATTCTTTGTACATAACTTTTTATCACAGCCTTACTCCACCAATAATTTTAGTTATTTTAGAGAATTTATCATTTTTTAGAAATGACACACATCAAGCCGCTTTTAAATCTTTCCTCATTTTTTCTTTTAAGTTTACATATAATTTACATAAACTCACTACGATACGCGCCAAAATAACAAAAGGAGAACAATGTTATTAGGAACAATCAAAAATAAACTAGCATTTTTATTGGTCATTATATTTTTAGGATTTAGTGCATTAGGCATTGAAAGCCTCAAAGAAGGAAATGATGCGAAAATGGCAGCGACTAGGCTTACAAACATCGCAGACATAGAAAATCTTACCTTGGAATTACGCATTGAGCAGCGTGATTATCAGCTCTACTTCAAACAAATCAATTTTGATCGCTATGAAAAAACCTATCAACAATTAATCACTGATTTAGATGCGCTCAAACTCATTCTTATGAGCTCACAAAATCACCAGCGCATTGAAACACTTAAAAAGCTATTGAACCAATGGCATGATATCAATGTTCCTCGTATGCAACTGTTTAAAAAGTACGGTTCAACATTGCATGAACCAAACTTTGCTCAAAACAATCCAGACGATGCTAAAAAACTTGATGAATACTACAAACAAAGTAGCCAATTATTTGTTGTTATTATGGAAAAACTCGATGATTTGGCAAGCTCTGTCAAAACAAACAACTTTAACCGCCTAGATTCTAATATCGTAGCTTCACAAATTACTTTAGGCATTGTTTTGGTGACCGTTTTTGTCATATTTTTTACCGTTACTCGTTCTATTAAAAACTCTGTCGCACGTGCAAAAGCAGGCTGTGAGCGGATGCGTCAAAACAAAGACTTAAGTATGAAGATAGACATTGATTCTAAAGACGAGATCAACGACATTATTCAAGCTGTTAATACTCTCATTGGCGATGTTGCTTATGCGCTCAATGAAGCTAAAAGCAATGCTATTGAAAATGCCTCAGTAGCCGAAGAACTCTCCAGTACAAGCCTTCAGATCGGGAAGCGTGCTGAGGAAGAATCTAGAGTCGTTTTTGAGACAACCAACGATGCAAACGGTGTTGCTAATGCTATCACCGACGCAAGCATTCAATCTCAAAATGTCAAAGACAGCACCACCCACGCCCAAGAAAGCCTACTAAGTGCGCAAAAACTTCTTAATGAAACCATCTCTCAACTCGGACTAACAGCACAAGCCGAAGCTGCCATCAATGATCGACTTACCCATCTCTCAAATGAAGCGGAACAGGTCAAATCGGTGCTTGATGTTATTGGTGACATCGCAGACCAAACCAATCTTTTAGCGCTTAATGCCGCCATTGAAGCCGCACGCGCAGGTGAACATGGACGTGGTTTTGCCGTTGTTGCCGATGAAGTACGAAAACTAGCAGAGCGTACTCAAAAAAGCCTTGTTGAGACCAATGCAACCGTCAATGTCATCGTTCAATCCATCAACGACATCAGTGGCGAAATGAACCACAATGCCAAACGTATCCACGATCTTTCTGAATTTTCCAACAAAGTCACCACGCAAACCAACGATGCAGTGGTTATGCTCGACCAAAGTGTACTTGCCACCGATAACGTCGTTGAAAAAGCAAACAGTAATGTAAAACTTATCAAAACAGCGGTCATTGAAAAAATCGGAGAGATCAACACACTTTCAAGCTCCAATGCTAGAAGTGTCGAAGAGATAGCAGCAGCGGCAGAGCACCTTGCCAAACTTTCCTCTACCCTTAGCCTTACACTGGCACAATTTAAAACACTATAATTCTCATTCGTCCAAAGAGATGCACTCACCTCTTTGGACACTTCTTTAACAATTATTTGCTATGATTTGAAACTTTACATGTAAAAGGTTTCGCGTGTTAGAACAGACTATTTCATTGAAACTCACTCCCCTTTTTAAACCACGAGATGAGAAACAGAGTATTCTTTTAGGTTTTTGTGGCGATGCCCTTTTAATGGCGGTAGACGGTACTTTGCCTCCTTCGCATATTTTTGAAAACTTAGGCAAACCACGCCATAGTTTTCACATCGGTGAAATCGAAGAGTCTCTCTATACGCTTCTTGTGTGGGATGAAAACCTAGCCCTTCCAGAACACCTTGTCAAAACCAATCTTCGAGAATTTCTTGACGTTCACCCACCCCATCTTTATGCGATGCTTGCTCGTGCTAAACAGCTTGCACACTGGCTTTACGATAACCAATACTGCGGTCGTTGTGGCGATCCTGTGGGCTATACGCCCAAGTTTTCTGCCCTTACATGTAAAACCTGTGGCTTTACCATTTTCCCACGCCTTTCACCTGCATGTATTGTCCTCATCACCAGAGGCGAAGAGATACTTCTCGCCCGCTCGCCCTACTTTCAAGCAGGTATGTACAGCCTTTTAGCTGGCTTTGTGGAAGCGGGAGAAAGTGTCGAAGAAGCGGTGCATCGTGAAGTTTACGAAGAAGTGGGTATTCGCGTTAAAAACCTTCGCTATTTTGGCTCACAACCGTGGCCTTTTCCACACTCATTGATGATCGGTTTTTTTGCAGAGTACGAAAGTGGCGAACTACGCTTGCAACCTGAAGAGATCGAAGATGCTAAGTGGTTTACCAAAGAGACATTGCCAAAACTACCAAACCTTGCCACCATATCGGGCATGATAATAAACGCATGGCTTAAAGATCATTGATTTTTTATTGATATTTCTGTGTTAGAATGTGTGAACTTTGTAAGAGGAGTTTGCCATGAACATCACCCCCGAAGCACTCTTTGAGGCACGTCGCCATTTTTTAAAACTAGGCGCTGGGGCATTGGTAAGTAGCACTGCCATTTCACAGCTTTTAGCCGAGCTTCCCAAAGACCTTAGCCTCTCCTATACACCCGATACCAACCCACTCAAACTCACATCCAACACATTTGAGCAGATCACCAATTATGTCAATTTTTACGAATTTTCAACCGACAAAGAAGCCCCTGTCAAACTTTCACAAAAAATGAAAACAAGCCCTTGGAATGTTGGATTTTTTGGAGAAATTAAAACGGAACAGATGTTAGAAGTGGACGATCTCATCGCTAAATTTGGACTTGAAGAACGCATCTACCGTTTTCGCTGTGTTGAGGGATGGTCGATGGTCGTTCCTTGGATCGGCTTTCCGCTCTATAAATTACTGGATTATTTAGAGCCAAATAGCAAAGCCAAATACGTCAAATTCACCACTCGCCATGATCCTTCTATGTTTCCTGACCAAGCCAAAGGTATCTTTTCATCCATTAAACACCCTTATGTTGAAGGGCTGAGAATGGATGAGGCACGTCATCCACTGACCTTCATTGCAGTAGGGATGTACGGTAAACGACTGCTTCCTCAAAATGGCGCACCGATTCGCCTCGTTGTGCCATGGAAATACGGTTTCAAATCCATCAAATCGCTTGACCTCATCGAATGTGTGCAAAGTGAACCGCTGAACACATGGCAAGAACAAAACCCCAAAGAGTATGGCTTTTATGCCAATGTCAACCCAGCCGTTGACCACCCAAGATGGACACAAGCCAAAGAGCGCTTGCTTGGCAAACTCATCAAACAAGCGACTCTTTCTTTTAACGGTTACGACAAAGAGGTTGCGCATCTTTATGCAGGAATGGACTTAAGGAAATTCTTTTGAAAGCCTTGCTCGTTTTCATTGCCCTGATTCCTTTAGGCGTTGCCTATTACACATTAGACAACGCTATTGACCCCATCAAGATGCTCTCCAACTACACTGGCATCGGGGCAATAACGCTTCTTTTACTTTCACTCGTACCCTCTACATGTAAAAGAGTGTGCGGGCAAAACTTCCTTCGATACCGCAAAACCATCGGCTTGCTTGCGTTTGTGTACGCCTTTTTACACGGTTGCGTTTTTGTCGTACTTGACAGTGAATTTGATTTCGTCACCATCTTTGAAAAAAGTCTCAAAAAACCGTTTATCTATGTCGGGGTTATCGCTTTGAGCATCCTCTTTTTAATGGCGCTTACCTCATTTAAAAAACTCTTTGCCACGTTTTCAAAGTACCATAAAGCGGTCTATGTAGCATTAGCACTTGCACTGCTTCATAGCTTTTGGGCACAAAAAGTTGCTGGTGTGTTTGAGTATAGCGTTATTGCCGTTGGAGTGGTGCTTTTAGGGGAGAGAATTTGGGCGTGGAAATCTTTACATGTAAAAACTAATTTAACCAATATTTCGCTACCATAACCTCTTATTTTCACCACAAAGAATACTCCATGAACGCATTTATCTCAGGTTTTAGCCTCGGTTTTTCACTGATCTTAGCCATTGGGGCGCAAAATGCTTTTGTGCTTAAACAAGGCATTAAAAAAGAGCATGTCTTTATTATCTGCTTTGTCTGCGCGCTTTCAGATGCTATTCTCATTTTTGCGGGCATTTCAGGCTTTGGTTATTTGGTAGAGAAGTTTCCCTCTTTACAAACCGTCGCAAAATATGGTGGTTTTGCTTTTTTATTTGTCTATGGTTTGAAAAGTTTTTATTCGGCATGGAGCATGTCGCATGAGCTTAAACCCGAAGGTGTTGCTGCATCATCATTACTAAAAACCGTTCTGTTAACATTGGCGTTTACTTGGCTGAACCCTCATGTGTACCTTGATACGGTCATTTTATTAGGCTCTGTTTCCACCAAATTTGGCTCCCTTGCGCCGTTCTTTGGATTTGGAGCTATGACATCATCTTTCGTGTTTTTCTTTTCACTCGGTTATGGAGCAAGGATTTTAACGCCTATTTTTCAAAAACCAATTTCATGGAAAATCCTTGAAGTGCTCATCGGCATCGTCATGCTCTCTTTAGCCTTTATGCTGTTAGGTTTGTAGAAAGAGTGGAGATAAAGAACTAACTTTATCTCCGTAACGCAGAAAAAAAAGAGTTAAGATCTAAACTGGTTCAATTTGCCATTAAGGCTCTCAGCCAATTTAGAGAGATGATCCGCAGCACTTGCGATCTCTTCAACACTTCTGGCATTCTCACTGGTTAAAGAATTGATGTTGGTAACCATAGAGACGATTCTGTCGGTATCACTCGCGATGCGAATGGAGTTTGCCGCACTTGTCGTTACTGAAACGACGCTCTCTTGCATAACCATCGTTGTTCCAAGTATGGTCTCCTCAACTCCTGTTGAGACATCTGAAAGGCGTTGAATGTTTTTAGCATTTCTGCCCATTTGTTCTGAAGAGTCCACGATGGACTGGACAATGACATTAATGGTTGCATTGATCTCGGTGAGTGAATTTTGAGTGCGTTCTGCAAGCTTTCGTACCTCATCGGCAACAACCGCAAATCCACGCCCATGCTCCCCTGCTCTGGCTGCTTCAATAGCAGCATTAAGGGCTAAAAGGTTTGTTTGATCGGCAATATCAGAGATAACCGTCAAAATTTGTTTGACCTGTTCCGCATCACTGCTCATTTGCTCCAATTTAGAAGCTAAAGCAGTTTCTGCTTCACTCGCGAGTCCTACTTCATTACGAAGACTAATGACTTCATTTTTGGCATCTTCAAGTTTTTGACCTGCATCGGTAATGCTTTTTTTCATCTGCTCTGAAAGCATCGCTGTCTCTTGGACAAAAGTTTTAATCGTCGATATTTCTTGAATAGTATTTTCGACAATCGTTGTACTTTGCTCGGCATTACGTCCTATTTGCATGCTTGTTGTGCTCAGTTCATGCGACACAGAGGCATTTTCATTGGAAGAGTTTTTGGCATCGACGATGGTTTGCTCTAACGTGGTAACCAAGGCGTTAAAACTCTCAACAATATCTTTAAATTCATTCTTTTTATCATAGTTTATTCTAAATTTCAATTCTTTAGTGTGAACAAAAGAGACCATACTATCACGGATAATATGCACCCCATGGATGATATTTCGACGAATAACCGTACTGACGATCAATGTTGTAACAGCAACCGCAATTGACAATAAAATCATCAAAAGAGACGCAAAATCTTTTGTTGAAGCTGCTTTTTGAGCTTCATCATTTGCGAGGGAAACATTGTATTTGATATGTTCTTCTAACATTGCCGCCAACGCTCCAACCTCTTTTTGGCGACTCATCACAAAATCGTGCGCTTCGTTCTCTTTGCTTGATTGTGAAAATTTAATGGCTTGGTCTGCTAAATGAAAATACTGCTCTGCCAATTCTCTATCTTTATTAAGAAATTCTTTGTCCTTATCATCGGAGATCATTGGCTCATACTTTTTAAAGTCATTTAAAAGCTCCACCCGTGTATCGGTAATTGCTTTTTCTAGTGTTTTTTTCAAATCACTGTTGTTCGTTGATGCAAGGTGTTGCCACAAATAGATTCTTAAACGAAAAGCATGATTGAGGGTGCTGTTGAGCAAAACAACGCTTGGTATAGAATTGATATTGCCATAATTCGTTTGCGTATAAACTTTTTCCATATTGGAGTAGCTAATACCAAACACCGTAAAAATACCTATGATCGCTATGGAAAGCATGACAATCAGTTGCTTTGAAATACTCATGATATAAACTCCTTTTTTTAATAAGGAAATCATAACAACGAAGTGTTGCAAATGCGTTATATTTAATTTGTCACTAAAATATCACTACATAGATTAAAGTATTTTACACACAAGATTTTACATGTAACGATAAAACAACGTCTATGGTTATCACTTTTTAGAGAGGTTTGGTTATACTAGCTTTGCAATAGATTGAAGTAGCAGGAGTACATGATGAAATGTAAAGATGGCTATGAGAAGCTTGCTCAAAAGCTCGAAGAAACACTTAAAAGTCATCTCTTTGACCAAAACTTTGCCATTGAGACCATAACCAAAACACTGGTGCAAATGCGCCTTGTAACCTCTAAAGTGAGAGCGCTTTTTACCTTTATAGGACCTCCAAATTGCGGTAAGCGCTACCTTGCTGAACTCCTCTTAAGCGCTGATTCGCAGATAGACCAACTCAAAACGTTTCAGATGGATCAGTACAATGACACGTTTAACGCAGAGCAACTCTCTGCCTCAAGCATTGAGAGCGATGTCACCGAATTTGTCAAGAAAAATCCTAACGCCATTTTGCTTTTTGAAGATATCGACAAAGCCGACACGCAAGTACAACTCTCCTTATACACACTCTTTTCGGACTCAGAAAAAAACATCGTCGATTTTTCGCATGTCATTGTCATTATGACCACCACAAGACTTAGCCCACTCTTGGGACGTCAAGACCTACTGGAACTTTTCAAAAATGATCCTCTGCAAGCGCATACCTTTTTGATGGAACGCCTAGGACAAGAAGAGATTATGATTAGCGGTGTGAAAGAAAAAGTGTTCGATAAAAAGCTTCTTTCCCTACTCAATGAATGCACACTTGTGCCTTTTAACCGTTTAAGCCTCACAGCGCTCATCAAGATCGGTGCTCAAAGCTTGCATGGCATGTCACAAAACTTCATCAAAGACAGCGGTATTGAGATTGAGTACACCAACATCGATGTGCTCATCTCTCTTTTAACACTCTCACTAGCGCCTTATCTCAATGCCAGACATATTCGCAAAAAACTTCCAGAAGTCGTTTTTAACCGTATTTATGACACGCTCAAATGCCATGAAAATATCACTAAAATAAGCTACAAAGTGTCTCAAAAAGCAGGTACTTTTGTCAAAAAAGCACTTAAAGACCAGCCTTTACTGCTCAAAAAAATTAGCAAACAACACGAAGGTATTGAGCTTGAATGGAGTGTTCGCGTTGTCAAAGGCGTGGCAGAACTTACCATCAAAAACGCTTTTTTCCGCAAAGAAAAACTGCCTATTTCTTCTGAAGATGCCCTGCATGTTTCGGATGTCACATTTGAGGACATCGCGGGACAACAGCGTGTTAAAGCGGAGCTTTTGGAGATTCTAACACTCATTAAAGAGCCTGCGCGTCTTAAACAATTTGACATGCCTCCGCCTAAAGGGATGATTCTCTATGGACCCTCTGGCATGGGTAAAAAATTACTCGCACGTGCCTTTGCCAACGCCGCAGACATGCCTTTTACCGTCGTGCGTGATGCAGACTTGTTTGATGCAGGTAAAATTCACAAAGCGTATGCCCAAGCGTATGGTTCAGCGCCCTCCATCGTGCTTTTGGAAGACATTGATGTGCAAGGACTTGTCGGTGGCGTCATCGCAACGATGAGCATTCAGCCTTTGGTGGATGAATTAGATGCTATCGCGCAAAGTTTTGATGCACCTATTTTTACCATCATTACGATTGGAGAGAGTAGTCCTATCCCCGATCCATTGGTGCAAACAGGGCGCATTGATATTCGTATTGAAGTGCCAAAACTCGACATGGAAGCCCGTCGCTTTTTCATCGAAGAGATTTTGAAAAAACCGCACGATGCACGCATTGACATTGAAAAAGTGGTACGTTACATCTCAGGCATGGGTGGCGATGAGCTCAAACGCATTGGACAAGAAGCAGCGCTGTTTGCCGCACGCAAAGGGTTGAAAGAGATTAGTGAAGAGATTTTGTTAGAGCAGATCAACATCATCAAATATGGCAATAAATTAGAAAGTAAACAGATACGCGACATCGAAACCTCTATGGCAAAAACAGCCTACCATGAAGCAGGACACGCGGTACTCTCTTTCGTGCTCTGCCCACACATCAAAATCGAGCAAGTCACTGTTGCTCCTCGTAGCGACGCACTTGGCTTTGTCTCTTACCATAACGATGACTACATTGACGCTATATCCAAAGATGAACTCTTTGCCAACATCTGTGTCTTACTGGCAGGGCGCATTGCTAAGATGGAAAAGTACGGAAAAGCGGGTATGGAAACGGGTGCTATTACTGACCTTGAAATTGCGAGCATGCAAGCGTATTCTGCGATTGCTCTGTTTGGCATGGATGATGAACTGGGTTACATTAACATCAGCGGCATTGAAGATGCGTACGACAAAGAGCTTTTAGCGGAAAAATTGGAAACAAGACTTTTGGCGTGGATGGATGAAGCTAAAAAACAGACTGAAAAAGAGGTGAAACGACTCTGGCCTGCTATCGAAGCAGTGGCACAATCTCTTATCGCTAAAGAGGTCATCGATGGTTTGGAACTTAAAAAGATCATCGAAGAAAAAATACCAAATCATGTGCCATAATCTTTACATGTAAAGAATTTCTAGGGCAAAATTGCCCTAGAAATCAATGTTATTTTTGAATAAGATAACGAATGGTCGGACCATCTTGAATGATCTCTAAAACCGTATAACCGTAATTTTTGGCATCGAGAGGTATGTTGTTAATCGACTGCGGACAGTCACTAATCACCTCTAAAATCTCACCTTTTTTAAGCGTTGGTAACGCTTCAAGGGTCGCTATTGCTGGGTAAGGGCAAGGCTCGCCGCGCATATCAAGTGAATAATTAGGTACGATTGCTTCTTTCATGAACGCTTCCTTTATTGATGATTATTTTGGTATTGGCTTTTTTTGGCAAGAAAACGTCGCTCCCACCAAACCACAAATGCAAATGATGCCGCCATAAGGGCATAGTTTACATACAAACCACCATACGTTCCAAACAATTTGAGTATGTTGATCTTCTCATAGCCATACACTAAACTTGGCGCTAGGCTATCCCATGAAAGCGCTAAAAGCAAAGATCCAAGAACATTACCGATGCCAACCCACCAAAAGAGAATCTGACCTTCCATAGCTCTATACATCCAACCTGTCTCACAACCACCCGCGATAACGATACCAAAACCAAACATCAAACCACCGATGATGGCATTGGGTCCTGCCCACATGATTTTTGGCTCCATGCCCGTTTGAACAAAGGCAAAAACACCGATGGCACTCACCGCCATACCGATGATAATCGCTTTAGCAAGCAGACCACGCCCTGTAATCCACATATCACGAAAGGCGGAGGTAAAGCAAACTTGCGCACGTTCGATACAGATACCAAAACCCAAACCAAAAAGCATCGCCATACCTAGTTTTGGCGCATCAAAACTTCGTGTAATTGCAACAATTGCAATCGCAAAAAAAAGCACACTGCCGATGATAAATTTAATTTTTGCGCTTTGTTTGTTCTTCTCAAGCGGTGTTGCTTCGGAAACTTTTTTGAGCTTCAAAGGGATGCGAAACAGTGGAAGCATAGAAACTTTAGCGCCCGCAAAACAGCCAATAGCCGTTGCAATAGCAAAAAACCACGCATGCAATGAAAACTGAGGAATACCCGTAAAAAACGCCGCCAAATTACAGCCCATCGCTAAACGAGCACCAAAACCAGCGATAATACCACCCAGCAATGCTTGAAAAATACGAATACGTGTTGAAGGCAAACGAAACTTGACATTGTCCGCCCAAAGAGCTGCCGCAAGTGCGCCCGCAAACATACCGATGATCATCACACCATCAATGCGATCCCAAGGAGTTCCTTTAAAACCAAGGATTTTGAGGTACGTCCACTCCGCAGGATTTGCTCCAAAAAGTTGAGCTAAGTGTCCACCCCAACGTGTAAACTCGCCTGTAACTGCCCAAAAAGTTCCAAGTAGACCAAAATAATAGGTCGATAAAATTCCAAGCGCAATCACCGCAGGAATGGGCGACCAAAAACGAACAAGATAGTGTTGTTTAAATTCACTCCACCATGACATAAAAACTCCTAAAAATAAAGTTGAGTTTTGATTGTGTAATACATAGAAAGGGATTAGCGAAGAAGCTAAAAAGGAGCAACAAAAAGAGGATTTTTGAGCATTATGTACTCTTGCGACCGCAAGCAAATCAAAGAAAAGACTTTATCAGAGTTTCTCTTAAAACTCGTTTTTCTGACGAAAAAAGTTGAGATTAAATTACTTGCGCATGCCTCTAAAAAGTTGTGAAAAACGTGAACGTCTTGGTATCTCGGTTGGGAAGCTTGGATCACTTGCGTGTCTCACATCTTCGATAGAATAAACCGCTTGTGGGTTATGCTTGGCAATTAACTCGCGGACATGAGCGATGTCGGAACGTTTAATGACGGTGAAGATGATATTAACAGCACCCGTATTACCCTCTGCATCTGCCACCGTAACACTGTAACGAAGTGCTCTGAGTGCTGCAACTAAAACATGCGAGTCTCGTTTAGTAATGATGCGTACAACGACCATTCCAATAGCCAAACGACTCTCAATGAACATACCAATGTAATTTCCCAGAGAAAAACCAATGGCATAAGCAATATAATTAATAGGATTGGTAAGGTTTGCCATGACTTTAGAAATGGCAAGAAGCCAGATGGTGACTTCAAAAAAGCCTAAAATAGGTGCCCAAAGTCTAAGCCCTTTAGAGACAAAAATAATGCGCATTGTGCCAATGCTTACATCCGTAATGCGTGCAAGACAGATAAGTAAGGGTATGCCATAAAGCGTAAAAGCTTCGCTTTGAAATAACTCATTCATCGCTAAAGAATAATCTCTTTCACACGCCCTACTTCACCGCTCTCTAAGCGTACTTTGATGCCATGAGGATGGTTAGCAGAGTTGGTAAGAATGTCTTTAACGACACCTTCTGTGAGTTTGCCTGTGCGTTGATCTTCTTTTAAAACGATCTGCACTTTAACACCTTTGTGGATGTTACTGCGACTTTGTCCTGCACTCATTTTGATCCTTTACATGTAAAAGTGTATTGTACCGTATTGCGCATTTTTTCTTTACATGTTAAGTCTAAGAGAGCTTGGCACACAGTTCCAAAAAGGCTTCGCCATACCGCTCAAACTTCACTTCTCCCACGCCACTGACCTCCAACATCGCCTCTTTGTTCTGCGGAAGTCTTTCAGCCATCTCTTTAAGTGTTTTATCACTAAAAACCACATAAGGAGGAATGCTGTTTTCTTTGGCAATCTCTAAACGCAAAGCGCGTAATTGCTCAAAAATAGAGAGTTCAAACGCTCCTGTGACAACCTTCGCTGCTTTTTTAGAAGCTTTGGCTCGCACTTCCAAACGTGCAGCATGAATGCTTACATGTAACCGCTCTTTGATGATTTGCGCTCCGTATTCACTGAGGCTCACCACACGGTATTCACCCACTTTAAGCGCTTCAAGCTCCATAAGTCTATCGCCAATGCTGTGCCACTGCGCTTTGGTTTTATCTTTGCCAATGCCAAAAACCGAAAGGCTTTCGTGTCCATTTTGCTCTATCTTTTCGTTATGTGAACCCATTAACACATCGACCACATAGTGAAGTCCAAAACGTTGCCCTGTGCGGTAAACACTCGAGAGCAATTTTAAAGCTTCATGCGAGATGTCAACACTCTGCTTTTCACCATCGACGCAGTTATCGCAACGCGTTTTACATGTAGCAATAGCATCGTCAAAATACGTCGCAATCTGCTGATGTCGACACACTTGTGAAGAGGCAAATTTGGAGATGGCACCCAATTTTTCGTAAGCTACTTTTTGATACTCTGAAGCGGGTTGCTCGCTGATGCGACGTCTGTGTTCTACAATGTCCGAAGTCGAAAACAGAAGCAACGTGGAAGAAGGCAGTCCATCACGCCCCGCCCTACCAATCTCTTGGTAATAGTTCTCAATGGTTTTAGGCAAAGACATGTGCGCGACAAAACGAATGTTACTTTTATCGATGCCCATTCCAAACGCCACCGTTGCAACAACGACTTGAATCTCATCATTTAAAAAAGCATGATAAGTTTCATTTTTCTCTTCCGTAGAAAGTCCCGCATGGTAAGCACGTGCGAGGATTTTATGCGTTCCTAAAAACAGAGCCAGACTTTCGGTCTCTTTGCGCGTCAACGTGTAGATGATGCCACTCTCGTTTTTAAACGCACTTAAAAAGCTAAGGAGTTGCTCACGTCCGTTGGCATTGCGGTACTCTGCTTTGATCGTAAGATTGTCTCGCTCCACTTTTGCACGAATGATTAATGGAGCTGATAAACCCAGCTGGTGAAGAATGTCTTGTTCAACGATCTTTGTCGCAGTCGCTGTAAAAGCGGCAATAGGCGTCTTGGGGAAGTACTGTTTGAGGCGAAAAAGTTGTCGGTAATCTTCTCTAAATTCATGCCCCCACTCACTCACACAGTGCGCTTCATCAATGACAAAAAAGTTGATGGGAAGGGTTTGTAAAAAGTTTAAAAATGACTCACCTTTTAAACGCTCAGGGGCGACATACAAGAGTTTAAGTTCGCCCTTACGACACGCTTGCATTGTCTCTTGTATCTCTTGCGTCGATTGCATCGAAAAGATCATGGCGGCTTTAATGCCAAAGGCAGAAAGGGCGGTGATTTGGTCGTGCATGAGTGCCAAAAGTGGCGAAATGACGACACTCATGCCGTCCATGACCAAGGATGGAAGCTGATAACAAAGTGACTTCCCTGCCCCTGTTGGCAAGATCATCATAATGTCTTTTCGCGCTAAAATGGCATTGACAGCCTCTTCTTGATATGACCTAAAAGTATGATGTCCGAAAACACTTTGAAGAATGCGATACGTTTCTGACACTTAAAGTTCTATCTCGTCTCTATCTTTTCCATCACTCACAAACCACTCATCTTCAATAAAATCATTCTCAACGATCTGGTTGACATCGCGTTTCATATAACGTCCCGATGCGGTGACAGCGACTTCGCCATTAGGAAGTATGAGCTCACCTGTGCCTTCAAAAATGCGCCCTTTGTCATTGGTAATGCGCCCAATGACCTTTAGCTCAACATCCAAAGGAACAGGTTTTTTATATTTTAAATTGAGTTCAATCGTCACACCAAAGCTCGCTTGACCATAATGCGCCATAATGGCACGTCCTATGGTTTCATCCAGAATTGTCGCAGAGATGCCACCGTGTAAAATGCCCGGATAGCTTTGAAGGTAGGTATGTGGGGTAAAATACGCCACAACATCTTTATTTTCAAGCTCGTAAAATTTGGTTTTCAAACCAAAAGGGTTTTGCACGCCACACACTAAACAGTTTTTAGAAATGTGCTGTTTACCCGTTACTTTAAATTTCACGCCTCTTCTCCATGCACCTTTTCAAGCTCTTTACGCACTTTAGAATAAAGTTTAAGATCAACGATTTTATAGCTTTTGAGTAACCCATCAAGAAGTGCTAAATCAAGTTCGTTTTGATCTTCTTTGTTTTCAGGAACAATTTTATCTTTGACCGTACAGTTGTTACAAAAATCGTAAAGATATTTCAGATCAATCTGATAATCCAAACGATGTGTCAACTCGTTTTTAAGCTTTCGTGTCTCATTCATAATGACAAACTCTTGCTCGCTGATCACTTTTAAAGCGCGCAACTCTTCTAGCAATTTAAACTGTGTCATACTGCGAGATGTACCGGGAATAAGCACTTCTGCAACAAACTCATAGTACGCCTCAGTCGCAAGTACCATCATATAGAGGTTTTTACCTATTGGGTTTTCCTCTTGCTCAATAAAATCTTTAAAATAGTGCAATTTTTGCATTTCAACCATCATCATCTTTACCTTTAAGTTTATTCTATTTTACTTTACAGTTTTTAGCGCCAATACCACATGCTTTGGCAGCTTTTTTAGCTTTGACCGCTTTAATCTCTTCACGTTTTTTGCGAAGTCCCATAGGGCGTTTATTGGCTTTTTCACGATCAATCTTCGCTTGAATCGTATGTTTTTTTGCCTCTTTTTCGACCCACTCTTTGGTCTCAAACCCTGGGTAAAACTCTGTTTTAATCGTGTATTTTAAAATCTTCTCAATCTCTTTAAATTTTGACTTCTCTTCTTGACATACAAACGAAATGGCGCGTCCCTCTTTGCCAGCACGTCCTGTTCTACCCGCTCGGTGCAAGTAATCTTCGGCGTCTCCTGGGAGTTCGTAGTTGATGACATGAGGCAGATCTTCAATGTCAAGACCGCGTGAAGCGATGTCGGTAGCCACTAAAACACGAATGGAGTTTTCTTTAAATGCCGCAACCGCTTTTGTGCGTTGAGAGTGGGCTTTATCGCCATGCAACACCAATGTTTTTAAGCCACTTTTAGAGAGGTAATCCCCTACTTCATCAGCACTTTGCTTCGTTTTGGTAAAGACCAAAACTTGATGCCAATTTTGAGAGCCAATCATATAAGAGAGCAATTCACATTTGCGTTCTTTGTCCACCACATAGATGGTTTGCTGGACGTTTTTAGCAAATTCACCTTGATTATTGATCGCCACAATGACTGGTTTTTTCAAACTGACTTCGGAGAGACGTTTGACCGACTTGGAAACACCCACGGAGAAAAGGAGTGTTTGACGTTTTTTAGGCAGTAAAGACAGAAGCAGCTCTACCTCATCCCAAAATCCCATATCGAGAATTCTATCCGCTTCATCAAAGACAACGATTTCAACACGGGAAAGATCAACACTGGAGATTTTGATGTGCTCTAAAAGTCTCCCTGGAGTGGCGATAAGCACATCAATGCCCTTCTCCAATTTTTTGACCTGGGGTGTAAATTTTACACCCCCGTATATCGCACCAATGGAGAGTTCAAGGTTTTTACCATACTCAAGGACGTTCATATTGACTTGTGATGCAAGCTCACGCGTTGGGACTAAAATAAGCGCACGCACGACTTTTTTCGTGGTTGATTTTTGTGTTTTTTTACTCAAAATTTGCAAAAGTGGCAGTGCATAAGCCGCTGTTTTTCCCGTACCCGTTTGCGCCGTTGCCATGACATCTTTGCCCTCTAGCACTAAGGGAATGACCTTATTTTGCACAGGCGTTGGTTTTGTGTACCCAAGTTCAGTTACTGCTTCTTGTATTGGTGCAATCAAGCCCAGCTTTTCAAATAACATCTATGTCCTTTATTTATCTTAATACCTCTATTGTATCTAAGTTTTATTTAAAGAATTAAATTGTTACCAATGCCAACACTTTATACTAAATAAAAAAATTTAAAATAAATTAAGTTTACTTTTATACTTTGTCCTATAACATGTAAGTGATATTTTTGTTACATTGAATAGCGTAAAAGTGCCGTAAAATCGGAGTTTAAGATGCGTAAAATAATAACAACATCCTTTTTAGTATGCATTGCATACATTCTCTTTTTCAGCTATGTACACTCCAGAATGGAAGAAGAACGCAATCTCGTTCTCGCTCATGAAAATAAAATCTTAGAAACTTCCTATAAAGCTATTACCCAAATGTTTAGCATCGCGATAGAGAACTATTTTCACTATGTCGTTATGCAGCCTTCGGTGCTAAACATTTTGCACGAAGTGCATGATACGAACGATTCAACCCAAAAAGCAACACTTCGAGACGCACTCTACAACCTCTTGTCCCCTTTTTACAACAATGATCTTAAACGTCTAGAGATTCGACAATTTCAATTTCACACTGCAAAAGGCGAAAGCTTTTTACGCTTTCACGCCCCCAGTGAATATGGCGATGACCTTCTAGCAGTACGCCCATCTATCAGGCAAATCAATGATGAAAAAATCTTTATCTCTGGCTTTGAGGGAGGAAGAACCTATCAAGGATTTCGCTACGTTTTTCCTATTATTGATGAAAAAATATACCTTGGCAGTGTCGAAATCTCTTTATCATACAATCAAATTGAACGTGAATTATCCAAGCTGATACATTGGGAAGAGCATACCTTATTGCTTAAAAAATCAATCTCATCGGAGCTTGTTTTCGATACACATAAACAGCATTTTGTAGCCTCACCTTTGAGCGAAGAGTATGTAACTGAAAACCAAGAAAACGATCCTTCCCATTTACTCAAAGCAGAAGTCATTGAAAAGATTAACACGATTCTTAAAAAGCGTTATTCTGTCGAAAAAAAGCTCCAAGAGGGCAAAAATTTCTCCATTCCAATGGTTGAAAACAATGTTGGGTACATTGCCAATTTTCATGCCATTTATGACCTCTCCAATACGCTAGTTGCCTATGCTGTTACGTATAGTCATCTGGATGAACTGGTGAACATCCAACACAAATACATCACCTCTTTGCTGTTTGGGTTTTTAATATTTCTTATGTTAGGTATAGGGGTTTATCTTCTTGTCGAACAAAGTCAAAAAACACTCCATAAGAAAATTCAATTTGAGACCATCGTTGAAAAGACGATCAATGGAGTCATTCTTCTAAATGCCAAAGGTGAGATTACTTTTCTCAATGCTGCGGCAACTTCTATTCTTGGTTATTCGCTCAATGAGGTTCTGATGCAAGATGCGCATTCGCTTATCCATGTTCATCAGCAAAACAACAATCCCAAAGAAAAATGCCCCATATTAAACGCTATGCGATACCAACGAACTTACATAGGAGAAGAAATTTTTTGTAAAAAAAATGGAGAGCATTTTATTGTGCATCTTAATGCCACACCGTTTGTGCAAGACAATCACAACATCGGCTCTATAGTCATTTTTAGAGACATTACAACAGAAAAAAAGACCAAAGAAATGATCGAACACTTAGCGTATTATGACTCCTTGACCGAATTACCCAATCGTAAATTGCTCCTAGATCGCTTATCTTATACCATCGCTAATAGCCAACGTACAAAAGAGTATTGCGGTCTTTTATTTATTGATCTGGATAACTTTAAAATACTGAACGATACACAAGGGCACGAATACGGAGATATGTTACTCAAACAAGTCGCAAGACGCTTAAGCGAAAACCTTCGCACGGGCGATACCGTTTCTAGATTTGGAGGCGACGAATTTGTTGTTTTGGTTACAAAACTAGGAGCAAATGAAAAAGAAGCGAAAGAGAAATTAGCTCAAATTGGCTATAAAATACTACAGAGTATTTCAGAAACATTTCACCTTAGCAACCTTGCTTATACCTGCACAGCCAGCATTGGAGGCACAATTTTTAGAGACGGTGACAAAACAGTCAATACCATTTTAAGAGATGCCGATCTGGCAATGTATGAAGTTAAAAAAGAGAGTAAAAACGAGATTAAAATCATTTAAAGAAGAGTGAAAAACTATTCCAGCCCTCTTTACATGTAAAAAATTTATCTGTAAAATTGCATTCTTTTCTAGTCCATACATTATAAAAGTTAAAAGTTTAACCCTGACCCCTTAGTTTCTTAGTTTCATACAAAGGAATAAAAAATGAAATTACTTGCACTCCTTTTGAGCAGTATGATTTTTATTTATGCGAATGACCCCGCGCAAGAACTCTTAGATTTGGGTTGTAAATATTTAAACAACAAAGATTATGAGAGTGCAAAAAAAGTGTTTGAAGAGGCTTCATCTAAAGGCGAAGCTCAAGCTATGCACAATTTAGGATTAATGTATATTAATGCACATGGGGTTGCACAAGACTACCAAAAAGCATTGTTTTATTTTCAAAAAGCCCTTGAGAACAACTACATCAATGCTGCATACGACATTGGCGTAATGTATAAAAATGGTGAAGGAGTCAATAAAGATATCCCTACAGCAAAAAAATACTATCTTTTAGCTGCAAAGGATAACTACGCATTGGCACAGTTTGAATTGTCAAAGATATATGGACTTGAACAAAATATGCAAGAATTCAAATACTGGGCAGAGCAAGCTATACACAATGGTTACATACCAAGAACTGAAAAAGATAAAGAAATAATTCTTTATCTAAATACTCTTCAATAGTGTAGAATAAAAAGAATAAAAAGGGTCAGGGCTAAACTTTTAACTTTCATTTATCAACTCCGGCAATAAGCACAATTAAACTCATGCAAAACGCAGTGAAAAACTATTCCAGCCCTCTTTACATGTAAGATCAAATCTAAAACCATGCTTTTGCACGATTTTTTTAACAATACTCAGTCCCAAGCCAAATCCCTCTACGCCTCTGGCATCATCACCTTGAGCGAAGGGTTCGCAGTAGTATTCCAAAGCGTGTTCGAGCGCTTCACCTCTACTTTTAACGCTGATGGTACGTTCTTTTACTTCAATGACAATGGGCTTTTGAATGCCGTATTTAAGGGCATTATCGATTAAGTTTTTAAGCGCGATGGAGAGGTAATTCAGATCGCCTTTGATTTCAAAAGAGTCTTCGATGTGAAGCTCCACCAAGCTTTCATCTTCAATGAGTGCGCGTGAAAGTGACTCGGAGATAAGCGTTTCGGCATTAAAACGCGTAAGGTTAAGTTGTTCCATATTGGCATTCAGCCGCTCTATATCCAAAAGCTCTTTGGTCAGTTCATCAATCTGCGAAATCGCCTTTTTGAGGCTCTGCTGGTACTTCCCTTCGCCTAGCATTTCCAAAGCGAGTTTGGACTTAGCAAGAGGCGTTCTTAGTTCATGCCCGATGTCGCGAAGCAGGCGTTGACGTGAAAGTATGAGCGCTTCGATGTTGGAAGCCATGGCGTTAAAGGTGTCCGAGAGTTTTCCAAGCTCGTTAGAGCCAAAGCGTTTCATTCTTACATGTAAAGCACCTTCACCAAAGATTTGAAGCGTTGAAGAAATCTCTTTAAGCGGAAAAAGCAGCTTTAAAATCAGTAAAAAGATGATCACAAGTACAAAAATATCGGCAAAGATCAAATAGGTCACAACGTCTTGATGTAAAAAGCTCTCATCTTGTGTTTGATCGCGCACCAGCAAGCTCTCATCCAAATAGCTAAGGAGCAAAAGATACCTGCCTTTTGCATCCATCAAAATTTTCACTTCACCAAAAGAGCTACTTTTTTCATAAATACTTTTGGAGTGTTCCAATACACTTTGGGGCTCAGAAAGGACTTCAAAATCAAAGGTTTGAAGCCTTTTTTTAAGCGCTGTTGGGTCGTTGTTGGCAAGGTCGCGAAAAAGGTCTGTTGAGGCTTGCAAGTACTTCTCTTTTAAAAGCATCTCGATTTTAGTTTGGGTGAGCTGGCTGGTTTCACGCGAGACAAAAAGCATCAAAGAGAGGCTGACCAAAAAGAGTAAAAAAAGTTTGGTAAAAATGGACATTTAGCCAACCAACTTATAGCCAATACCCCAAACCGACTTAATGTATTTGGGATTTTTAGAGTCATCACCGATTTTGGCGCGTAGATTGCTGATGTGCATGTCAACCGTGCGATCCTTGGAGTTATAGCCAATGCCATTGATGGCGTTGAAAATGACTTCACGCGAGAAGACTTTGCCTTGATTGGAAAGCAAAAGAAGCAAGATGTCAAATTCTATTTTGGTCAGCTCTAATGTGTAACCTTCCAATGAGATTTCCATTTTGGTCTCATCTATTTCAAAATCACCCATTCTTTTTTTAGACAGAGTATTTCTACGCAAAAAGGAGTTGATTTTTAAGACCAATTCGCGTGGCTCATACGGCTTTGCGAGGTAGTCATCCGCCCCCAAGCCGTACCCTAAGATTTTATCGCTCAGTTCATTTCGAGCGGAGGAGATAATGATATGCGCATCACTCATCGTTCTAATTTCTTTGCAAACATCAAAACCATCCATCTGCGGTAACATAAGATCAAGTACGATGACTTTATACCAAGTGGGATTCTCTTTAAGATGAAGAAGTGCCTCTTTGGGTTTGTCGTAAGCCTTCACTTCAAAGTCATAATTTTGAAGATAATCACCAATGAGCGATTGCATCTCCAAATCATCTTCAATCAATAAAATTTTCTCGCTCATTCGACTTCCCACTCTTCAAGATTCTGTGCAAATTTTTGGCGTTGTTCTGAGTTTAAAAGCGTGTGCATTTGGAGTAAAAAACGACTCTCAATGGTGCTGCCTTTTTGGTTGATGGCTTGGTTAATGGCTTGCAAATCTTCTTCTTTTAAAACATCACGTGTCAATAAACTCTCTTTTTGATTTTCCATCTTCTCTTTGAACTCACGAAACGCTTTCACATCGACACGGTACTGTTTCAAGATGCCTTTAACACGCTCTTTTTGCTCAGAGCTCAATTCCAAATACGAGAGATCTTTACTGAGCTGATGCTCTTTTTTACCATCATGGTCGGCATACAAAGAAAGTGTTAGAAGAAAGATCAAAAGAAGTTTCATCGTTTTTCCTATAAACTTTTAATGTCTCGATTGTTGAGTAAGCCATTTTCAATATTATCATGGCATGCCTTACAATTGGATGGTTTACCAATGTCAGCTCTTTTAAACACCGCTTTATCGATCTTTTTGTGGCGATTTTTCCAAAAAGGAGTTTCGGTGATGGCAAGGTAGGTTTTTTCCTTTTCCAAGCTTGCCATGATGCGCAGGGAAGATTCTTTAGTGGAAGACTCTGCGCTGTTTTTCACTAAAAATTCTTTAATAGACTCGGTCGTTTTTGCATCCAAAGAGGCATCATCACCAAAATGATTTTCTAAACCATCCATCATGCTCACCCACGATTTTGAAGGCAATAAAAAGGGAGGATAGAGTGTATGGCAACTGATACACTCTTTGTAAAACGCTCTATTCTCTTTGGTATAGTCCATTTTAAGATTACCATCGGCAATTAAGAGGCTATTTGGAGCAAGTAACATATAGACAAATGCAAAAATAGAAAGTCCAAGCGCTAAAACACCAAAAATTTTCTGAACGAGCGTGAGTTTTAAACCCTCTTCATCGCCTAGTTTATAACCATCGACCATCGACTCAAGAGCGCGTGATTTATGCACGATTTTATCAAGTAAAACACCTGCAATGTGCGCAAAAATAACCGCCATTAGGGCGTTGGAAAAAAACTCATGCACCTCTTTGAAAAGCTTCATATCGCGAAAGAGCGTATGATTCATAAAAGCAAACACGCCCATGCCCTCTTTCACACCGTACGCTAACGCACCAGTACCAACCGCTAAGAATGTCAAAACAATCATCGCGATAATGGCATAACTAGAAGCTGGATTGTGCCCAATATACTCTTTTTTGTTGCCAAAAATAGCAAGCATATAATCTTTAAGATCTATCAAATTAAAGTTAAAATCTTTAAATTTAGAGTACTTCACATCCATAAAGCCCCAAAGAATTCTAAAGAGAAAAAGCAGTGCAAGTGTGTATCCAAGCGCTACATGTAATGTAAGGAGGCGTTTGACTTCAGGGGTGAGAAAAACCGCCAACATCATCACCATCAGCAAAACATGAGAGGCTCTGGTGTAAAGCGCCCATACTAAGATTTTTTTCATTCCCATCTCCCGTAATTTGGAATTACAATAGCACGCTCACTATAGCTTCCTTTATCCGCTGTTGTGTGACATGCGATACAATTTGCAATCGAGCCAACCTCTTTTTGCGCTATCATTTTTGGCGAAACTTCTCGATGCTTTCTTATAAAATAAGACGACTTGGTGATCTGCATATCTGTGTTGTTAGCGGTTATTTTACCACTTCCTGCATTAGTAACAAGATAGCTCAAAATCTGCTCACTTTCCGCCTTACCTAAAGAAGCATCCGTGCCAAAGTGATCGCTCAAATTTCCCATCACTTTTTCCCACGAAGCTTTACTGAGAAGTGCTGGCTGATAACCAAAGTGACAACTCGCACACTCTTTTTGGTAGAGCGCATTGTTAACAGGTGCAACACTGCCCGCAAAGGCAAAGCTGAGTCCAAGTGCTGTGATTAAAAGTATCTTTTTCATGGTGTATCCTTATTGGTTAATGATGTAGGTTAAAACATCACCTTTTTCAAGCGCACTACCCTCACGCGCAAACACATCGTTAAAATTGCGTCTAAGCCACTTTTCAACCTCAGCGACATCGGTAAGTCGTGCAGCATTTGCGGATGGAGCAAGAGCAAGAATTGGCTTATTGGTATTGATATTTTGCCCACAGTTTTTCAGATTGGTTGAGTGACAGGTGGTACATGAAATTTCTTTACCTTTTTTACTGACATGCACGCTTTCAAAAATGGCTTTACCTCTTAAAGCGTCAAAGCCCGTAAAGCTAGGATTTGTAGCCTTTGCTTCAGCACTCAATGTATCCATATAGGTTTTCATAGGGGCATTAAACTCTTTGGCATTGAGTAATGTGAGTGTCAGTAGTATAAAACAAACTGTTTTTTTCATGGTTAACTCCTTAATGTTAATAATGAAATGTTAGAATAACTCTGTCAATTTCACATTGACTTTCTCTTGACAATTTCTTTACATGTAAGGATTTTTCATGCGCTACATTATCTCATTGCTCACTGCTCTACTCTTTTTAACAGGTTGCGCCCCAAAAGAGGTCAATTTAGCTTCCATCAATCCTGTCTTTAAACCCATGCCAAACCAAATAGTCGCCGTTTATGATACCGATCGTGATCTGATTGAATTTCATGAATTTTCGCTCAAAAACGCTGTCTTGGTCGAACGTACGTGGGGAAAAGTCTTGCCGTTTAGGGTTGAGTTTATGGATCTGTGGGTGACGGGGCTTGGACATGACCTTAGGCGATTTACCAATGGTCATGCTGAAACCATCAAAGATGCACTCATGTATAATGCCAGCTTGCAAGGCATGCAAACCTTACATGTAAATCAAAAAGATTACCTCATCAATTATGAATTTGCTCACGATATGGTTACGGCTATTGAGCGCTATGAAGAGAAAATCAAACGCTATGAAAGAGACCGTGAGTTTCCCTATCTTTTAAGACGTTAGTGTCTGTTTAGCTCTTTTTGAGGCAAGTTTTGGCATACTTATTTTGAAAGAGCTCTGCAAGAACTCTTTTTATCACGTCTTTTAGGCAAAGCCTAAAAGCCTACGCTAAGCCGCTGTGGCGCTAAAGCTTGCCTCTTTCGAGGCAGAAAAAATTCTAATGAAAAAGTGAGAATACGATGCAACTACCTGCTTGTCCTAAATGTAATTGTGAATATACCTACGAAGATGGCGAGATGATCATCTGCCCAGAATGTGCCCACGAATGGCCTAAAAATAGCGCAGCAAGCGAAGAGAGTGCAACCGTTATCAAAGATGCACATGGTGCTATTTTAGCAGATGGCGATACCGTTGTGGTCATCAAAGACCTCAAACTCAAAGGCTCTTCTGCTGTCATTAAAGGTGGCACAAAAGTTAAAAATATCCGTTTAAATTTTGAGAGCGACCACAACCTTGACTGTAAAGTCGATGGCATTGGCGCAATGGGACTTAAATCGGAATTTGTTAAAAAAGCCTAAAGTACCTTTTGAATTAAGACCATATACACTAGTGTTGCGATAAAAATGCTCAACAGCGCGTTTTTAAACTTTACATGTAAAGCTATCGCAACACACACTCCAATGATTTCCGCCAAACCATACGGGTAACTTTCCCACTTCACATCTTTAAGCGCGTAAAACACCAAAATGACCATGATCATCAAAGGCATATTGAGTTCGATGTACTTAATCAAGGACGAAGGCTCGCGTGTACGGAAAAGCAAGAAAGGAATGATGCGCGTCGAGTATGTCGCAAGCGTTGCTACGATGATGCTTCCGATGATGTAACTACTTTCCATTTTCCATACTCCTCTTAAACACGATCAACACAAATGCCGCCAAACAGAGCGATAAAATCAACATCTTTTGCGGTGGAAATAAAATCATACCAAACAGCCCGATAATCAGCGCCACAAAAAAGGGCTTATGTAATCTATTTTTCTTATACAACTCGATGGAAAGCACCACAAAAAGAGCCGTGAGTGAAAACTCAATGCCTTCATAATTAAACGGCACGATATTGCCAAGCACTGCACCCACAACACTACCGATAATCCAATAGCATTGGTTTAGAAACGTAATCCAAAGGTAGACTTTTTCTCTGTTTTCTTCTGGCACATCGCTTGTTTTTAAGAGCGCAAATGTCTCATCCGTGAGTCCAAAAATGAGATAGTGCTTTTTCCATGAAAAACCTTTAAAGGTTGAAATCATTGAAAGCCCGTAAAAAGTATGGCGAAGGTTGAGCAAAAAGGTAGCAATGCCAATTTCCAAAATGGTTGCTTGTGAAGCAAAAAGGGTGAGGGCTAAAAACTGCCCAGAGCCCGCAAAGATAAAGACGCTCATAAAAAAAGCGTAGTACCAAGGAATCAAGAGTTTTGAGAGTAACAATCCAAACGCCATTCCAAGGGGGATGTAACCCATCATAACGGGAATGGTCAGTTTTACTATGGCTAAAAAATTCATACGTTTTCTTTTACATGTAAGGTTATTTTTTAATATAACGATCTAGGTATTTTTGTGTCGCGTTGTTCTCATTTCCCTTTTGATGCACCTCTGTTTTAGAGGAGGTATCTTTGGGGGTAACATCGCTAAAATAAATGTGATCGATCGCGACAATAAGCGCGATCAGGATCACAAGAGGTATTAAAAAGAGCATACTAAACTATTGTTTTAGTGCATTAACGGTTTGAAGCATTTGGTCACTGGTTGTAATCGCTTTAGAGTTTGCCTCATACGCACGTTGCCCCGTAATAAGATCAGTCATCTCTTCAACCAACTGAACGTTACTCATCTCAACAAATTGTTGTCTGGTTTGTCCAAGACCATTGAGTCCTGGGTTACTGACAATAGCGTCGCCTGACGCATTTGTGTTAATAAAATTGTTATCACCCAGTGAGTGAAGACCTGCTGGGTTAATAAAATTGGCTAGCTCAATTTGACCAATTTGCTGCGTCGCTGTTTGTCCTGCTTGAAGAACAGAAACCATACCATCAACACCAATGGTAATCTGCGTAGCATCGGCGGGGATAACCAGTTGGGGAATCAGTTGGTAACCATCACTGTTGATGACATTGCCATCTGCATCGAGCTTAAATGAGCCATTTCTGGTATAACCTGTTGTGCCATCAGGAAGTAAGATTTGGAAAAAGCCATTTCCCGTAATTGCCATATCTAAAGAGTTACCAGTCTCTTTAAAGTTACCTTGCGTAAACATCTTAGCAATCGCTGTTGGGCGGACACCAAGACCCACTTCGATACCTGTTGGAGAAACTGTTGTACCACTGGTTGAAGTTCCTGCATACGTCATTGTCTGGTACATCAAATCCGCAAACTCGGCACGTTGTTTCTTATAACCAATCGTATTGACGTTTGAGATGTTGTTTGATGTCGTGTCAATCTGCGTTTGTTGCGCGATCATACCCGTGGCAGCTGTGTAAAGTGATCTGATCATGTCGTTAATTCCTTACTTAATATTATGCTTTTGTTGATGCTAGTTTTGAGATTGCTTCGGTATTGACTTCGTTCATGTGTGATTTCATCACTTTTTGGTACATTTCAACCAAACGATTTGTTTCAATCAATCCTACCATCTCGCTGACAGGGTTAACATTGCTGGTCTCTAAAAAACCTTGCGATACTATATTTCCCTCAACGCCTAGTTCTGTTAACTCATCAGTACTTTTAAACTTATAAAGACCATCACCCTCTTTAATCAATGATTTGACATCATCGCTTTGAACAATATACATGCGACCTAAGGCATCTTCTTTATTGTAAACACCCCCTGAATGATCGACTCGAATTTCGCCATCTTCAGGAATCGTAATGTACTGTTTGTTTTGAAAATAGGTCGAAGGTAAAACAGGATAACCCTCTTTGGTGCTTAAAACACCTTCACTGTTCATTGTAAAAGAGCCATTTTGTGTTAAACGAATACCATTAGGCGTTTCAACCATAAAGAAAGCATCTTGACGTTTGAGTGCAAAATCCAAACTGTTGCCAGTGTTTTTAATGCCGCCTTGCTCGTACTTAATGTACTGCTCAACCACTTGAGGAACTCTTGCCACCGAAGCGTTCATAAACTTACTCGCCTCTTTGGTGTTGTCTTTGAGTGGCATCTCTTCTTTATAATCTTGAAAAATTCTTTTAAAATCACCTACAACCACATCATCACGTTTGAATGCTGTGGTATTCAAATTGGCAAGATTGTTAGAGATGACATCCAGTCTGTTAAACTGAGTGACCATCGCTCCCGTTACGCCATAGTAGCTATTTTGCATTGTTTTTCCCGCTATTTTTAGAATCTTGCCTTACATGAAGCAACTCCTGTTCCACTTTGTGAAATAAAAGCATTCAATAACATTTAAAAAAAAACTCGGTATAATCCACATCTTTTATTACAAAGAAACAAGAAATTTCTACCTCCACACATACCTTACTCAAGGAGAGTTACACTTATGGCTTCAAAAGAACTCTACACAGCATTAGAAGAACTTTTTGCAGAAAATGAAAAATCTTATGTGACCTACGAAAACGTCATGGATCTTTTTGTTAAACCTCCAACCCCTGCAAACGTTAAAAAATTGATGACTCTTTTAGAGAAATACAAAGTCACATTGATCTCTTCTGCTGAAATTGCCAAAATGCGCAACAAAGAAGAAGCGAGAAAAAGAGAAGAAGAGCGTCAAAAACTCCAAGATGAAGCCCTAGAAGACGAGTTTGACCTTGCCAGCGAAAAAGAACTTTTAGAGTGGTCACGCAGTGATAGCCCTGTTAGAATGTACCTTCGTGAAATGGGACAAATCTCACTTTTAACCAAAGATGAAGAGATTGACATCAGTAAAAAAATTGAATTTGGCGAAGACATCATCATTGATGCGTTTTGTTCTGTTCCTTATCTGATTGATTTTATTTTGGATTATAAAGAAGCACTCATCAACCGTGAACGTCGTGTAAAAGAGCTTTTCAAAACCTTTGAAGACGACACCGACGATGATGGGGATGAAGAAGAGTTTGACGATGAAGACGGTGAAGAAGGTGAAGAGAAAAAAACGTTTTCCAAAAAAGACAACACAAGAACTGAAAAAGTCATCGAAAGCTTTAAGTCTTTAGAGAAAGCGAAAAAAGATTGGTTAAAAAGTCTTACCAGACCACCTGAAGAAAATTTAGATGATGCTGAAGAGATGATGAACTACGATCTAGGACTTGCGTATAAAAAGAAACTTCTTAAAGACGCACTTATGGATTTAGGACCTACCAGTAAGTTGATTAACGAGCTTGTAAAATCTATGGAAACCGCACTTAAAAGTGACTTTGAATTCGACAAAGAACTCAAACGTTTAGAGTACCGTTTGCCACTTTTTAACGACACACTCAGAGAAAACCATGTTAATCTTCTCAAAAGCATTGTTGATCTTAACAAAGAAGACATTACGACAATGGTTCCAGAAGCTACGATGGTTTCAACCTATATGGAAATCAAAAAGCTTTTCCAAACCAAGGAAGCGAGTAAACAAGGTTTCGATCTTGATCCTGAAAAACTCAAAGAGGTTCTAGAACAGATCAAACGGGGTAAAAAAATTGCTGACGAGTCTAAAACCCGTATGGCAAAAAGTAACCTTCGTCTGGTTGTATCCATCGCAAAACGTTACACCAACAGAGGCTTACCATTCTTGGATTTGATTCAAGAAGGTAACATCGGTCTTATGAAAGCGGTTGATAAATTTGAGTACAAAAAAGGCTACAAGTTTTCGACCTACGCCACATGGTGGATTCGCCAAGCGATCTCACGTGCCATTGCCGATCAAGCACGTACCATTCGTATTCCTATCCACATGATTGAGACGATTAACCGTATCAACAAGATCATTCGTAAACACCTTCAAGAAGAAGGTAAAGAGCCTGACATCGAAACCATTGCACTAGAAGTGGGCCTGAGTGCGGACAAAGTCAAAAACGTTATTAAGATCACGAAAGAGCCTATTTCACTTGAAGCACCTATTGGTAACGAAGACGATGGTAAATTCGGCGATTTCGTTGAAGATAAAACCTCTGTTGCGCCACTCGATCACATTCTAAAATCTGACCTTAAAGATCAGATCGATGAAGTACTAGATCAGCTCAATGATCGCGAAAAAGCGGTTATTCGTATGCGTTTTGGTTTAATGCACGATGAGAGTGATAGAACACTTGAAGAGATCGGTAAAGAACTTAATGTTACGCGTGAGCGTGTTCGTCAGATCGAAAGTTCTGCGATTAAAAAACTGAAACATCCTAAAGTGGGACGTAAACTTAAAAACTACATCGAAAGTTAACCATGAGTAGTTTTGCCGAAGCATGGATTGAACACGATTACAATCCTTTTATTGTTTTTGATAGTACCGGTAAGATCATTTCCCTCAACCAAGAAGCGCAATACCTTCTTGGTGAGGTCAACCACAAAAAAATCTTTGATATCGCCCAAACGTATGCAAGCATGACGTATGGTTTTAAAACAACCATCGTTGACATTTCATTTAGTTCATACAAGTTTTATGCGATTACGGTGGGCTATACCGATGAAACATCCATAGGTATCAAGCTTTACAAGAGCGCAACGAAAAAATTTGCCAATGTCGAAGAGTATGGTGAGAGTGTGAATATTTACGCGCTACTTGACCTTTGCATTAGTGCATCTTCCACCAATGCAAACATCAAGTTTAAAAAAGAGTTTGACCCAACTTTCCCAGATGTTCGTCTCAAAGTTGAAGACTTTATGAAGCTCCTTACTAAAGTCTATCAGTCACATATCAACTCACCCGTCATTACCACGCGTCTAGCCCTGATTACAGGTGAATACATTCGCTTTAACAATAAAAAATACCCTATTTTTGCCATCTCCATCAAAGGTGATAGCCGAGATAGAAACTATGAAAAAAGCATTGAAGAGATAGGTGTTAAAGGTAACTGCACCATTCACTTTGAAAATGACGAAACCCTCATCCACGCGGCATTAGTGTCGTAAAAATCTTTACATGTAAAGTCATTTGGCTTTACATGTAACTTTTATTTACAAACTTAAACACGATTCTCCATCAAGCGCCTCACCTGGTTTTATATGCTCTTTTCCCCACTGATACATCAAACTTAAAATGGGTATGAGCGTTTCGCCCTCTGACGTGAGTGAGTATTCCACTTTGGGAGGTACTTGATTGTACTGTTCCCTGTGAATAATATTATTACGCTCTAACTCTTTGAGTTGTTGGCTTAATGTTTTGTGTGCAATCGGCTGTAACATCTCTTTTAAGCGATTGTAGCGAATGACTTTTGATTCCGATATTTTCCACAAAATAATCCACTTCCACTTTCCTTCCAAAATCGACATCGCATAATACATAGGGCATTTTTCGTATTTATCACTAAATTTTTCCATTTTTCCTCCATTACTTTCCTTTTGGTTAGTATATAACTAAAAAGTTCATTCTATACTTAAATTATATATTGTTCTATAATTCGCTTCAGCACATAATTAAGAAGGATTATCGATGAAAATTATAGCCATTAATGGAAGTCCGCGAAAAAATGCAAACACTGCCACTTTACTGAAAAAAGCGCTGGAGGGTGCAAAACAGCATGGAGCGAAAACAGAGCTTGTTCACCTTTATGACTTTGCGTATCAAGGATGTATTAGTTGTTTTTCTTGTAAGCTTCCTAAAGGAAAATCGTATGGAAAGTGCGCACATAAGGATGCGCTCAAACCTCTTTTAGAAAAGCTCCACGATGCCGATGCCATTCTTTTAGGCTCACCTATTTATTTTGGCAACATTACAGGTATGATGCGCTCATTTATAGAACGTTTAGCCTTTCAATACACCGTTTATGATGTACATTACTCCTCACTTTTTCCTCGAAAAATACCCATAGGTTTTATCTATACGATGAATTTAGATGAAAAAAGGATGCAAGAATGGGGTTATGTTGAAACACTTAAAGGTCTTGAAAAGAGACTTGGAAGTATTTTTGGTTCTTCTGAAGCACTTTATGTAACTGATACCTATCAATTTAAGGACTATTCCAAATATAAAATTACCGCTTTTAGTGAACCACTCAAAGCCAAAAGGCGCAAAGAAGTCTTCCCCATAGATTGCGAAAAAGCTTACGATATGGGAGCGCGATTTGTTACAATAGGCGCTTTTTTAGCTTCTAACAGTGAAAGTGTACCTCATTGAGTGTGACCTACTTTTACATGCAAGCTTATTATTTTGTATGTAATTTTAAATGAGATATGTCTTTACATGTAAAGATTTTCAATGCACTATTAGGATTAAAATTTAAGGAGCGGTTACACATTACATGTAACCGCTTTAGAAGTCTAGAATTCGATAAGGTTTTGGATTTTCTCAACGATACTTGGATCTTCAAGTGTTGAGATGTCTTGAGTAATAGGCTCTTTTTTCGCGATTGAGCGAAGAATTCTTCGCATGATTTTACCACTTCTGGTTTTTGGAAGACCAGGAACGAAGCGGATCGCGTCAAGTTTAGCGATATTACCGATCTCTTTAACAATGAGCTTGTTAAGCTCTTGGATCATGTAAACCTCTTCACTAATCGTATCTTGTCCTTTGATAACAATGTACGCAAAGATGCCCTCACCTTTAATCGCATCAGGACGTCCAACAACGGCAACCTCTGCAACGTTTTCATGATGCGCAAGAACAGCTTCGATCTCCGCTGTACCGATTCTATGTCCCGAAACGTTGATAACGTCATCTGTTCGTCCTGTAATGACGATATAGCCATCGTCATCGTACATTGCGCCATCGCCTGAGAAGTAAACAGGTTTACCGTCTTTTTTACAATCACCAAAATACGATTTTACAAAACGATCACTATCGCCCCAGATATTACGAATCATTGAAGGCCAAGGCTTAGTGATACACAAGAACCCTTTTTCACCTTTGGGTGTTGGATTACCATGCTCATCAATAATCTCAGCTTTAATGCCTGGAAGTGGGAATGTAGCAGAACCCGGTTTAATCGGCGTAGCTCCTGGAAGTGGAGAGATCATGTGACCGCCTGTTTCTGTTTGCCACCATGTATCCACAATCGGACAGTTTCCACCACCGATTTGCTCATAGTACCACATCCACGCATCAGGATTGATCGGCTCGCCAACGGTTCCAAGTACTTTTAGAGAACTTAGATCGTATTTTGAAGGAGCATCAGCACCCTCTTTGTGAAGTAAACGAATCGCTGTTGGAGCGGTATAGAACTGATTGACACGGTGCTCTTCAATCATGTGCCACCATCTGCCTACATCTGGGAACGTTGGAACGCCCTCATACATAATGGTTGTTGCACCCATCGCAAGTGGTCCATAGACGATGTACGTATGTCCCGTAATCCAACCAACGTCTGCTGTACACCAGAAGGTGTCGTTCTCTTTAACATCAAAAACGTGCTCCATTGTGTACTGCGCCCAAAGAATGTAGCCAGCACTTCCGTGTTGAACACCTTTTGGCTTACCAGTACTTCCTGAAGTGTAAAGTAGGAACAATGGATCTTCTGAGTCCATCCATTCAGGATCGCAGTACTGAGACTCGTTCATTATGATCTCGTTGTAAACATAGTCACGTCCTGGAACGTAGTCAATGTCTTCAAAGTTTCTTTGAACGATAAGCACTTTCTCACAACATTCACAGCCAACACTAAGCGCCTCATCAACAACGGGTTTTAACATGTATGGTTTACCGCGTCTAAATGCACCATCGGCTGTAATAACCAATTTTGCTTCTGCATCTTGGATACGATCACGTAAAGCTTCAGCAGAGAATCCACCAAAAACAACGGAGTGAATCGCACCAATTTTTGCACAGGCAAGCATTGCAAAAGCAGCTTCTGGAATCATTGGCATATAAAGAACAACACGGTCACCTTTTTTGATGCCAAATTTATTGCGCATCAAGTTTGCTAAACGGTTAACGCGGTAAAAAAGTTGAAGATACGTAATGATACGACGTTTGCCATCTTCGCCTTCCCAGATAATCGCCGCTTTATTTTTACGGGTTTTTAGATGTCTTCCTAAACACTGATGCGTAACGTTTAATTTGCCACCTTCGAACCATTTGTAGAACGGAGCGTTATCTTCATTTAACACTCTGTCATAAGGCTTAAACCACTCAATTTTCTCACGTGCTAGCTTATCCCAATAGCCTTCAAAATCCTCATCCGCTTGGATACAAAGCTCCTTGTACTCACACATGTTCTTAATTCTGGCTTCTTTGCTTAAAGCTCTACTTGGTTCAAAAAGTTGTGACATCGTTACTATCCTTTTTCATATAATTATTTTATAACGTCTCTTGGGCGAAGCCCAAAAGCCTACGTTGCACTATGCGCTAAAGCTTGCCTCTGATGAGGCAGAGATTTAGTTTTATTACGGCTTCTTTTAAAAAAAGCCGTATGTTTTTTAGTGACTTGAAGCGCCCTCTGCTCCAATACCTGTTTGACTTCTGATATACTGATGGTCAAACGCCGCTCTCTCTTGCTCTGCACTTTCGCTATTATCCATTAAAGAGATAATCCAAATGCCGATAAAGGCAACACTCATTGAGAAAAGTGCTGGGTTACCATAAGCGTAGATCGCTGTTTTATTGCCTAAAACATCTACCCAAACCGCTTTACTAAGAATGACCAACACAATCGCTGTGAAAAGTCCTAAACTACCGCCATAAACAGCACCTCTAGTTGTCAATTTTTTCCAAAACATTGAGAGGAAAAGAATTGGGAAGTTAGCACTTGCTGCAATCGCAAACGCAAGACCTACCATGAACGCAATGTTCTGCTTTTCAAACGCAATGCCTAAGATAATTGCTACGATACCAAGTGCAATCGTAGAGTACTTAGAAACTCTCATCTCTGTCATCTCATCCACACGACCTCTTGCAAATACGTTTGCATAAAGATCATGACTTACCGCACTTGCACCTGCAAGGGTAAGACCTGAAACAACCGCTAAAATCGTTGCAAAAGCAACCGCTGAAATAAATCCTAGGAATAAGTTTCCACCAATCGCATGTGCTGTGTGAATCGCAGACATGTTACCACCACCAATGATGCCACCCTTGATCGGATCAAGATAGGTTGGATCATTTGTTAATAATACGATAGCACCAAAACCTATGATGAAAGTTAAAATATAAAAATAACCTATAAATCCAGTTGCAACAAAGACTGACTTACGAGCTTCTTTTGCATCACTTACGGTGAAAAATCTCATCAAGATGTGTGGAAGACCAGCCGTTCCAAACATCAAGGCAATTCCTAAGCTAATAGCCGAAATTGGGTCACTTACTAAGCCACCTGGTGCCATAATTGAAGCACTTTTTTTAGCTGCTACGGCTTGAGAGAAGAGTGTTTCAAAGCTAAAGCCCACTTTGTACATAATCATGATTGCCATGAATGATGCACCTGAGAGCAATAATACTGCCTTGATAATCTGAACCCATGTTGTTGCCAACATGCCACCAAAAGTAACATATAAAATCATCAAGATACCCACCATGATAACCGCGTACTCATAATCAAGACCAAACAAAATTTGAATCAATTGACCCGCACCAACCATTTGAGCAATCAAATAAAGTGCAACCGTAGCGAGTGACCCCAATGCCGCAAGTGTACGGATCGGTGTTTGTCTCAAACGGTATGAAGCAACGTCAGAGAACGTATACTTACCCAAGTTTCTAAGCTGTTCTGCCACCAAGAAAAGAATGATTGGCCAACCGACTAAGAAGCCGATAGAATAAATCAAACCATCAAATCCTTTAAGGTAAACCAGTCCAGAAATTCCTAGGAATGATGCCGCTGACATGTAGTCACCTGCAATGGCTAGACCATTTTGAAAACCTGTAATGCCTCCGCCAGCTGTGTAAAAATCTTTAGCTGTTTTAGTTCTTTTTGCTGCCCAGTACGTAATACCAAGGGTTGCAAGAACAAAGAGGACGAACATAATGATCGCTGAAACGTTTAAGTCTCGTTTGCCGCTAAATTGAGCATCTGCAGCAAAAGCAAAATTGCTTAAGGTTAATAGGAGTAAGCCCCATTTCATTTTTCACTCCTTGCTTCTTCTTTGATTTGGTTGGTTAAGTCATCAAATTCACCATTGGCTCTTTGGGTATAAATACCTGTAAGAACAAACGCAATGACGATAACTCCCAATCCTACAGGGATACCGACGGTGGTAACACCTTCTCCAAGTTTAACTGCAAATGTTGCAGGGGAAAAAGCAATTACAAGGATGAAAGAGTAGTAAACAACTAGCATGATAATTGCTAGTTTCCATGCAAAACTACTTCTTTTTTTTACGAGTTCGGCAAATTTTGGATTGGCCTGTACTCTGTCGTAGATGTTCTGACTCATAAATGCTCCTTCATTATTTATTTGGTAGCCTGATGACATTGTAAAGAAGTAACGTAGCATTATCGTAGCATTTTGGATTTTGGTAAAAAGCGAAGATTTTTTTTAAATAATTTGAGTAGAAACGTAACTTTTAGCGGTTTTTTTCGGGAAAGTACTTATCAATCTTATAGCCAACACCTTTTAGATTGATAATAAAATCTTCTTTAAGAAGCTTGCGAAATCGGCTTATTTCAGCCCTAATAGAGGCATTATCAATGGGTTCATCATTCCAAACATAACTGCGGAATTTTTCAAAGTCAACGACTATGCCTATGTTCTCACAAAGCAATGTAACTATTTGTAACTGTTTTTTTGTGAGCACTTGAACATTGTTGTTGTAAAAGAGCATCTGCTGCTCTTTGGAGAAGACGTATTTGGGGCTGAGAATGATATGTTGCAAGTTTTTAATCTCATACTCTTTTTTGATCTTGTCAATGCGAAGCCCTAATTCTTTAAGATGAAAAGGTTTTTTGAGGTAGTCTGACGCGCCTAACTCAAATGCTTCCGAGATGTCATCAATGTCAACATTGGCACTAATAAAAATAGTAGGATAAGCGTGTTCAATCTCATTGAGCGCTTTAAGGAGAGCCAGCCCACTCATTTTTGGGATATTAATGTCTAAAAGCAACAGATCAAACACATCCTTTTTGATGGCTTCATACGCCTCTTCACCGTTACCAAAAGCGATGACTTTATGCCCAAGTGCTTCTAAATACTCCTCGATGGAGCTTCTAAGCATCAGTTCATCTTCAAGCAGTAAAATTTTCATGGTTTATCCTTTAGGAAAGCGGTAGGCAAAGAGCGTTCTGGACTCATCGGAAAGCACATCAATGCTCACATCATTGCTATCACAAATCTCTTTTACAATGTTTAATCCCAAGCCAAACCCTCCACGCGCCTCATCTTCGCGGTAATACCGACCAAAAACTTTCCAAGGCGCTTGAATCATTTCTCCGCAATTTTGCACTTCCAAAACAACACTCTCTTCTTCAGCATAAAGTCTTACATGTAAAGGTTGTTTTTCGTAGCTATACTTAATGGCATTGGAAAGATTGTTGTCACAAATGCGCTGCAATTCGATCTCATTAAAAACAATAAACAGATCAGGCGCAATGTCTGTAACGATGTGCAGTTTATTTCCTTCTGCTACGTCTTCAAAGTACTCTACTCTTTCGGTTATAAACTTTGAAAAATCGATCATCGATTTTTCATAAACGACTCTGTCTTTTTTCACCACATACGCCAAATCTTCATAGATGTTATCAAGCACTTTGACGGCTGCTTCGATTTTGATCAAATAAGGATTTTTGTCAAATTTGAGATTGTAGAGATCAATGTTCATCAAAATAATGGAGAGTGGCGTATTGATCTCATGTATCGCATTTTTCACAAAACGGTCTTGCTTTTCAAGAAGCTCCTGCGTAAAATCGACCGAGCGTTTAAGCTCTATGGTCTTTTGCTCAACGATCCCTTCAAGATTGCTGTTAAGATCAACCAGTGCACTGTTTTTACTCTTAATTTCCTCGATCATCACATTGGCATGCGTCACAATCTCTTGAAACTCTTGAAACTTGATCTTTTCCATATCAATAAACTCATAGCTTTGAGACGCTTTCTTAAACGAATAGACGATAAAGCGAATTTCACGCTTCATAATGTCGCTAACATAGCGATATTCAACCGTACTGACCAGATATAAAAAGAGTGTTAACATGTAAATTTTCAGTACAAAATTGATGATTTTATCTTCATACGCTTTCTTTTTCTGTGCTAAAACATCTTCAATACTATGCGTACTCACACCACTACCCAAGAGAAGATCTAAAGGCTCATACAGTTGCGTTACAATAATATCTTTACTTGTATCTTCGTGATTGAGTACTGCGGAACGATAGATTATTTCACCCGAACTTCGCTTTAAAAAAACATAGTTTTGCGCTTCCATGTTCGCCATCAGTGCCGTGATGTCTTCTTTAAGCTTTTTGTAAATCTTTTCTTTTGGAAGGTTTTTACTTTGAGAGTATCGGTATTCTGCAATATTTTGAAGAAGACTTAGTTGTGTAGAAGCACTCTTTTGTTGCATTTGAATGTAACTCTCTTCAACGACTTTGATCTCTTTTTGAAAGTCCAAGTATTCGTTGACAATGACCAAACACGCAGAGAGGAAAGCAAAAAGACCCGCAAAAAGAATCGCCATGAAATTGATCTGGTTGATACTCTTGTTATCTTTTTTCTTTTGCAGCAAAAAAATCCTTTACATGTAAAGCTTTGGTCGCTATTTTACCAACATTATCCCCAAATAAGAGAAACAAGCCATTTTTGGTATAATTTAACTCAAATACGAGCTACATGGAGTTACACATGAAAATCCGAATACCAGCTGAATGGGAAGAGCAAGAGGCACTTATCGTCGTTTTCCCTCCCAAAAAGAGTGACTGGGCACACTCCATCGAGGAAATTCACCAAACGTATCTTACTTTTATTACAACGATTGCACGCTTTCAAAAATGCCTTGTGGTCTGCGAAGACAAAAAAGCACTGGCGAACTTGTTACCAACGATGCAAAACATCGAACTCATCGAAATGGCAACGAACGATACATGGATTCGCGATTTTGGTGGCATCAATATCTATAAAAATCATAAACGACGCACCTACGACTTTATCTTCAACGCATGGGGCAATAAATTTGAAGCAAATCTCGATAACAGCATCACCAAACAGCTTTTTGAAGAGGGCTACCTAGAAGGTAAACTCAAAAGTTTTGACTTTGTACTAGAGGGCGGAAGCATCGATAGTAACGGCAAAGGCGTAATGCTTTCAACCGCTTATTGTCTGTATGAACAAAACCGCAATTCACATCTTTCCAAAAAACAGATTAGAAAAACGCTCATCGAACTCTTTGGGCTTAAAGAGCTTATCGTGCTTGAACATGGCGCACTTATGGGTGATGATACCGACTCGCACATCGACACGCTAGCTCGCTTTATCAACAAAAAAACCATCGCTTATGTGAAGTGTTACGATAAAAATGATGAGCACTATGATGAGTTAAAAAAGATGGAGAAAGAGCTTCGAAAAACAGAGTTTGACCTCCTCCCTTTGCCTCTGCCCTCAGCTAAATATTTCAACAATCACCGTATCCCCGCAACCTACATGAACTTTGTGCTTATCAATAATGCGGTATTGGTTCCAACCTACAGTGACCCTTACGATAAAGAAGTTTTAGCGATGTTTGAGCGATGTTTTCCCGAACGAGAAGTCGTTGGTATAGAGTCTTCAGTACTCATTCGCGAACACGGAAGCCTTCATTGTGCTTCAATGAATATCTATAAAGAAAGAGACGATTCCTAATGACATTACAAAAAAAAGCAACCATTATCTCAAGCAGTACCGCTACTGTACTCATTGTCATTAAGCTCTTTGTGGGCATTTTAAGCGGCTCCGTTGCCGTTCTTGCTTCTGCGATTGACTCTGTGCTTGACCTTATTGTATCGGCATTTAATTACTTTGCTATCACCAAAGCTGAACAACCTGCCAATAAAAAATTTAACTACGGCAAAGGTAAAATCGAAGCTTTAGCGGCTGTTATTGAAGGAACGGTTATTACCGTATCGGGTCTTTTTATTTTCTATACTGCTATCAAAAAAGCGATAAAAAGTGAACCGTTAGAGTATCTTGGTGATTCAATTATGGTTATGGTTATTTCTCTTGCCCTGACGATCGCTTTGGTTCTATTTTTGAACTATGCTGCCAAAAAAACGAGAAGCATGGTTGTCAAGTCTGACGCGCTCCACTACAAAACCGACGTTTTAAGCAATGGCGCGATTCTTGTCTCTTTGGTACTCATCCAAGTGACAGGATTTGAGATGATCGACTCCATCATGGGTGTGGTTATCTCTATCTACATTATCCATTCAGCGTATGAGATCATTCGTGATGGTGTCTACATCTTGCTTGACGCATCACTTGACGAGGAAGTGGTTGAAAAAATACGAAATTTCATTTTGGAAGAGAAAGAGATTAGCGATTTTCATTACCTCAAAACACGCAAATCAGGCAATACCAATTTTGTCGATGTCCATCTCGTCTTTAGCCCTGGTATTTCACTTCTAAGGGCGCATTATGCGGGTGATCGCATCGAAGAGAAGATCAAAGAGCTCATTCCCAATGAAGAGTGGGTCATCAACGCACACCTTGACCCTTATGATGATTCAGAAATGAACGATACACAACCTATAAAAATGGACTAGCCTATTAGTGTTGCGTTCTTGCAAACTTGCAAGAACGTTTGACACGCCTTTAGAGCAAAGCTCCAAAACGAAGTTTCTGTGAAAGACTACGCTAACGCTGTGTTCGCTTCGGCAGCGTGCCCGCGCACCTTCGCCTTTTATTTTTAAATACCTTTGACACGCCTTTAGAGCAAAGCTCCAAAGACTACGCTAACGCTGTGTTCGCTTCGGCAGCGTGCCCGCGCACCTTCGGTGCTTTTTATTCTTTATCCTAAAAAAACAATGCCACGCGATAACCGATAAAAGAGAGTCCCCACGCAATCACACTCGTAAAAACGAAGAGGTAAAAAAGGTACTTGTAACTTCCACTCTCTTTCGTAAAAACAATGGATGCCGCCATACACGGCAGGTAAAACATCACAAAGATGATAAATGAAACCGATGAAGCAAACGAAATTTGCTTTTGAAGCTCACCTATTAAGTTCTCATTACCCTCATCAACGCCAGAACCCAGTGCGTACAACACCCCTAAAGTTGAGACAACAACCTCTTTGGCGGCAAGCCCCGATTCAAGCGCTATGGTCATTTTCCAGTCAAAACCAATGGGTTTAAAAAGCACATCGGTAGACTTTCCGATCATGCCTAAAAAACTCTTCTCTAAAAGCTGTTGAGCTTTCTCATTTTCAAGTGTCACTTTTTCTTTATCGCTTTGAGCCAATTCTATTTTTTTTGCAAACGCTGTTTCGATGTCAGGATATTTGGGGTAATTACTTGCAAACCAAACAAGAAGTGAAGCCCCAAGAATAAATGTTCCCGCTTTTTTAAGGTACATAATTGCCTTGCTTACCACCGTATGCCAAATGAGCCTAAAAGAAGGAAGTCGGTACTTTGGCATCTCCATAACAAATGGCTCATCGATTCCTTTAAAGACAAATACTTTCAAAAATTTTGCCGCAAGAAGCCCTACGAGCGCACCTGCGATGTAGATGAGAAAAAGAACATTTCCCGCATTTTGTTTTGCAAAAAAAGCGCCTGAAAACAGAACATACACGGGAAGCTTGGCACCGCAACTCATAAAACCAATGATAAAAAGTGTGATGAGTCTGTCTTTATCGTTTTTAAGCGTACGCGCACTCATGTACGCAGGCACAGAACAGCCAAATCCAGTCACCAACGGAATAAAACTTTTACCATGCAAACCAAAACGGTGGAAAAAGCCATCGAGTAAAAAAGCAACGCGCGCCATATAACCCGTTGTCTCCAAAAGGGCTATACCAAAAAAGAGAATGACGATGTTTGGTAAGAACATCACCACCGAACCAACGCCCGAAATCGCTCCATCGGCTATCATAGACCCCAGCTCGCCATCGCCAAAAATGGTTTTAGCATACGCACCAAGAGAGACAAAAAAGAGATTGATCCAGTCCATTGGTATAGATCCAAGCTCAAACGTCAGCTGAAAAAGTGCCCACATAAGCGCTATGAAGATTGGAATTCCAAAGATCTTATGGATCAACAATGCGTCAATTTTCTCGGTAATCGTTTTAGAGATACTCTTTTTACATGTAAGAACTTCTGTCACAACACCTTTGGCAAATGCCGCTCTCTCCTCTGCAAAAATTTCACTCACATCTTTGGTTTCATGGTGCAAATACAGATGCTCCAATGACTCTTTAAGAAGCGGTGAAAACTCAAGCCAAATAGGCTCTTCGTGCATTTTTTGATACACTCTTGGATCTTCTTGTAAAAGTTTTAGCACCAAATCACGATACGTTAGAAGCGTTTTATAACGCTTTTGTTTTAAAAAGAAAGAGAGTTTTTCCACCTCCTCTTCGACGACATCGCTGTAAATAAGTTTTGATTTTTCATGCGGAAAGTTAGAGATGTCGATGGTTCGATTAAGAAGCTTTCCTATGCCTCTTTTGGTCGCAGCCGAAACTTTGACACAAGGAACACCCAGAATGGAGCTTAGTTGCTCATGGTCAATGCAAACGCCCTCTTTTTGGGCTTCATCCATCATATTTAAAGCGACGATCATCTTTTTATCAAGTTCTAGAAGCTGTGTGGTTAGGTATAAATTGCGCTCCAAATTGGTCGCATCGACCACGTTGATGATAAGATCGTACGCTTCATTTTCCAAAAAATCTTTGGTAACACGCTCATCTTGGGTGTAGTCGTTAAGTGAATAGGTTCCTGGAAGATCAACGATTTTGATGGAGTGCTCTTGCGCTATAAAACGCACCTCTGCTTTTTCAACCGTGACACCTGAAAAATTGCCTACTTTGAGCCTTGCATCGGCGATAGAGTTGATGAGCATGCTCTTGCCAACATTGGGTTGCCCCACAAGAGCGATAATAAGCTCTTTCATAACGGTGATACTTCAATGGACTTGGCTTCTTCAAACCGAAGAGCTAAAAGTGTTGTTCCCACTTCGATTTCCATCGTGCTTTTCGCAATGCTTGTCGCTTTGATTTGGAGATGACTTCCTTTGTGAAGTCCTAAAGAAAAAAGTCTCTGTTTTAGTTCACCATCAGCATTTACTTTTTTAACAATGCCCTTTTCGCCGGCATTCATGTCCGAGAGTGCTCTCATAAAAATCCTTAATTGATAATGCTCATCAAGATTGTAAGTTAAAACGGATTAAAAGCTTATTAATGTAGAATAAGTTATTCAAAACAACTCATACTAGGTGGATTTTATGAAAGCCGGACTCATCCAACACGCCGTTGAAAGTACCAAAGAAAAAACCATAGCCAAAACCGTTTCACTCATCCAAAAAGCTGCCATAGAGGGTGCAGAACTTGTCGTACTCCAAGAGCTTCATCAAGACCGCTATTTTTGCATCAACGAAGATGTAAGCTGTTTTGACCTCGCAAATTCGTGGGAAGATGACATCGCTTTTTGGTCAGATGTTGCTAAAGAGAATAGCGTCGTTTTAGTCACATCTTTATTTGAAAAACGCTCTGCTGGACTTTACCACAACACCGCTGTCGTCTTTGAAAAAGATGGTACGGTCGCTGGTAAATACCGCAAAATGCACATCCCCGATGATCCAGGATTTTACGAAAAATTCTACTTCACCCCTGGTGATCTTGGCTATGAACCCATCCAAACCAGTGTGGGGAAACTAGGACTTCTCGTCTGTTGGGATCAATGGTACCCAGAAGCAGCTCGTTTGATGGCGCTAAAAGGTGCTGAAATGCTCATCTACCCCACAGCCATCGGTTGGTTCGATGAAGACATGGAAGATGAACAAAGAAGACAATGCGACGCATGGGAGACCATACAACGCGGTCACGCCATCAGTAATGGTGTACCCGTTATCAGCGTAAACCGCATCGGCAAAGAAGAAGACAATCACGGTGTGCTTGACGGCATCCGCTTCTGGGGCAACTCTTTTGTAGCAGGCCCACAAGGCGAGATCATTGTACGAGCTAGCCACGACCAAGAAGAAGTGCTCATCGTCGACATAGACCTAGCGCGAGGCGAACACGTCAGACGCATCTGGCCATTTTTGCGTGACCGCAGAATCGAGACTTATGGGGATTTGACGAAACGATTTATCGACTAAAACCTTTTTACATGTAAAGACTCCAAGCTTTACATGTCAACCTTTGGAGTGAGCATGGAACTGGTTTATTTGTGGGTTGAAGAGTATAAAAACATCAAGAATCAGGGGTTTAATTTTTCGCCGAGGTTTACATGTAACTATGAAAATGGCACATTAACGATTGATAAGAAAGAGCCCGACCCCATAAGTGTTTTTCCTCCAAATATCAATGTTACGGCTATTGTTGGAAAAAATGGTGCTGGAAAAAGCAGTGTCTTAAAAAATATTTTAGCTTCACTCTTAGTTAACTATAAATTCCCAAATGCTACCCAAATGCAAGAAAATAAAGAGAACTTTTTACAAAAACAAATTTTACTTTTAATTCAAATGAACGATGGCACTTTTAAATGTTTTTCAAATATAGAAAATTTAAAGAATCAAACACACAAAATTGATTTTATAGCATCAAACTTTGGAGACAACCCTTTTTATACTATGTATCTCAATTTTATGCCAGAAATTTTAAATAATGGAAAATATGAAAGATGGACAGATGAACTATATCATCGTAATGACCACTATAGTTTACCTATTCTTGTAACACCAACTAAGAAACCGTTTACAAGTTCACACATGGATAGTATTGTGCTTACAAAAGTAGAATACTCTATAGATATAGCTAGATCTTATTATTTGACAAAGCATAGATTAGCTTTGCTTCATTTTTATGAACAAGAAAAATTAAACCCAAATCAATTAGAGCAGAATTTTTTTAGAGCAAATAAGATGTCGCTTTCCTTTAATAAATTAAAAGTAGATATATACTATAAAGAAAAATTTTTATACGATAACCAATTTAGTACAGAAATAGAAAAAAGTAAAAATAGCGAAAATGAATATACCCTTGAAACTATAAAAATTATTAATCTACTTTACATTATCAAAAAATCATATAGACCATTTACAAAAACAAACGATCGAAGATTTGAAGAGCTTTGGAAACACATTGATGATGCAATTAATATACAAGTAAATATAAAGGATTTACTATCTTCAATTGATAATGTAATCCCTATCAAAAATGAAGCTATAGATTTTTCTCACGTAAAGCTTGAAAATGCTATCAAATTTCATCATTTATTGAAAGATATTAACAATAAAAATGTCAGCTTATTATTAGAGGCACTAAATTCTTCTAAGCAAGCTATACATATCGCAAAATTTGACGAAGACTTCTTACAAATAATTCCTGGATGGATAGATATAGAACCTTATGATAATGAAAAAAGTTTTGAATCATTAAGCTTTGGTGAAAAGCACCTTTTAATGGTACTTACTGAAATAACATATCATATTAATAACATTATAAATGCACAAAGACATAGTTATGATAGTTTTCTGATAATTTTAGAAGAGACTGAATTAGGGCTACATCCTGATTGGCAAAAACGTTATTTAAAATATATTCTAGAGCTTTTAACTTTCTACTATTCAAATGAAAAAATAAAATTTCACTTACTATTTGCAACACACTCTCCTTTTATCTTGTCCGATATTCCATCGCAAAATATTGTTTTTTTAGATAGAGATCAAAATGGCAATTGCAAAGTCCTTGATGGGCTAAGAGATAAAAAACAAACCTTTGGAGCAAATATTCATACGCTTTTAAGCGATGCTTTCTTTATGGAAGATGGACTTATGGGCGAGTTTGCGAAAGAAAAAATCAATAAAGCCATTAAATACCTCAACAAAAAAGAACTCACAAAAGATGAGACAGATTATTGTGAAAATATCATCTCAATTATTGGTGAGCCAATTTTAAAACGACAACTTCAAAAGATGCTAGACAGCAAACGCTTGAGTGAAGTTGAAAAAATTAAACAACAAATAGCCGAACTTCAACGAAAGCTTGAAGAACATTAACATGCACAAGATTAATCTTTCACAAAAAACGATTGATGAATTTTATACTTCGATTGAAGCAATGTTTACGAACAACCGATTAGAAAAAAGTGAAGATAAAAAAGTTTTATGGACAATATCATGGTCTGAACTAGATAAACTTATCAAAAATAAATTCAAAGCCTTTGATCCCGACATTTCTTTTGAAAAAGTTATCAAAGCAGATTACACTTACCTTCAAAAAATCACAGAATACATCAATAGAAATCTCAAAAGAGTTGAACTTTCACCAACGGAAAAAGACTATTTTTTTACAATGTATTCACGACTTAAAAAGCCTGAACATATCAAAAAGCTTGACATAAAAGTTTGCCCATATTGTAACCGTAATTATATTTTCAACTTCAAAAAAGGAAAAGAACTAAATGCAACGGCACAACTTGACCATTTTTTCGATAAAAAAACATACCCTTTTTTAGCTGTAAGTGTTTACAATCTAATACCCAGTTGCTCTACATGTAATCAACGAAAATCAGCTAAACAAGAAGAGGTTTTTTATCCATTTTTAGAAAGCTTTAACGATCATGCAAAATTTGAATACCAAGGTATAAAATACAAAGAAGAGGGAAATAGCAATTTTTTTGATGAAGATAGAATTTTGCTTGAGCTAAAACCAATATCAGAAGATGAAAAAGTAAATAAACACATTGAAGTTTTTAATCTGCAAAATCTCTACAATGAACATAAAGATATTGTCTCCGAAATTCTTATCAAATCCGAAATGTACAACGAAAGCTACATCGAAGAGCTGATGAAAAACTACGAGGGAACGCTCTTTAAAAATAAAGAAGATTTACTGCGTTTGATCTTTGGTGGGTACATCAGCGATGAAGATTTGGGCAAGCGTCCGCTTTCCAAACTTACCAAAGACATTTTAGAGCAATTAGAGATTATTTAAAAACCCCTTACATGTAAAGCACTCAATTTTTCATTTGCTTAAAAACAAATCACCTTATCGTTATATATTTATAAATACTACGATATAATATGCCTAATTGATTTAGGAGCAATACGATGAGTGAAGTTTATTCTATTTTTCTATCGGCTGTTTTCTCAAGTTTTATTGTTACGACGGGTATTATTGCAGTGGTTGGTACTCTTTATTACCTGACTTACAAATGTTTTGCATCGTATATTTCATTTGACAAAATTGCCCAATCGGAAAAACTGCTATCAGAACCGAAAAGCACTACCGTTGGTAATTGACATTACATAACACTACGTGACATAATTTCATTAAATCTCAAGGAGCATGTTATGAAAATAAGCGCAAGAAATCAAATCGTTGGAAAAGTGGTCGAAGTTAAAAATGGACCTGTAAACAGTGAAGTTGTTGTCTCTACAAAGAGTGGCGATAAAATTGTTTCTGTGGTTACCCTTGATGCTATGAATGCACTTGATTTAAAAGTAGGTGGCGAAGCAGTTTGTATTTTTAAAGCGCAGAGTGTTCTTCTTGCAAAAGCTGACATTGCAGTGAGTGCAAGAAACAAAATCAAAGGTACTGTCACTGAAATCAAAGATGGTGCAGTTAACTGTGAAGTTATCATCTCTACACCTGCTGGGTTAATTGTTACAGCGATTGTGACAGAAGATGCAAAAAAAGATTTAGCACTCGCAAAAGGTGATAGTGTTTATGCGATCATCAAAGCTTCAAGCATTTTAGTAGGCGTTAACTAAGCTTTACGCTTTACATGTAAACTATTTTTCACGTGTTTTAAAGTACCACATCAGCGCAAACATCAAGCCTGATGTGGTCGCGATGTTCTCATCAAACATAAAATTCAGTGCTTCTTCACGTTTTAGGTAGATCACTTCAATGTTTTCACTATCGATGCCACCACCCTCTCCGACTCTCATACTCTCATCAATAATGGCAAAATAAAACGTTTGAAGACCGCCAGCAAAACCAACAGCCGTATAAAAAGAGGTGATTTTTTTGAGATCCTCAAGTGAAACATCATAGCCCGTCTCTTCTAAAACTTCTTCTTGGGCAATTTCAATGAGGCTTTTATTTTTATCGACGATGCCAGCACAAAGCTCATACGTAAAGCCATCGTTATTTTTAAGGTAAATGGAGGGACGAAACTGCTTAACAAAAACAAATGAATCTAAATCTTTGTGGTACAAAAGAATCGCAACACTATCGTGTGTATCGACGATATCCCAGCGTTTTTCTATACTGTTATGCAAGTAGTACATACTCTTAGGTTTGATATATTCCGAGCTTATGCACTCTTCAATTTTAAGCACCTCAATCGTATGTTCCATACGTTTAAATCCAGCCTTTTTTCTTGAAATACAAAATAGGTGAAACCGCAGAAAGCACCATCAAGACCAGCGAAAAAGCATACCCATAATCCCAACGAAGCTCTGGTAAAATATCGAAGTTCATACCGTAAATACTCGCAATCAACGTTGGTGGAAGGAAGATAACGTTCATAATGGTAAAGATTTTGATGACTTTATTTTGCTCAATATTCAAAACACCTAAGAAGATATTTTGGAGATAATCCAATCTTTCAAAATTAAACTCACTGTAATCAATCAACGACTTAATATCTTTAAGCATGATGACAATGTCATTGCGCAAAGAAGCGTCGTATTTGGTTGATTTGATAAAAGAGGTTAGGATACGCTGTTTATCCATAAGGTTCTCACGGATGTTCATGTTAAGATCTTCAAAAGAGGAGATTTTTTCCAACATCTCGGCATCATCATTGGTATAATCTGTAAAAACGTGTTTACGTAAACGTGTAATATCTTTGGAGAGTTTTTCGATGACGTCAGCATCGGCGTCAATTCTAATATCTAAAAGCTGTGAAAAGATGTAGTAGCCGTTTTTAAATTCACGAGGCGCATAGTAAAAACGCTTACTAAACTCTTCAAACGTTTTGAGTTCTTTATAGCGAATAGAAATAAGCAGATTGTCCTGCAAAATAAATGAAACGGTTTCATTGTGCGCATTGTCTTCATCGGTAATCAAGAAGAAACTGTTGATTTCGATCTTTTTGTCTTCTTCCCAGTAGCGTGAAGATATCTCGATCTCTTCAGATTCTTGTTTTGTTGGGAAGTCTATACCAAATGTCTTTTCGACAAAAGTGATCTCTTCACTTGTTGGAAGGAGCATATCAAGCCAAACAACTTTGCTCTTTTTATCTTCGTCACCATCAAATTCACTTAGATCGGTAACGACTTCAAGTTTATTACTGTTCTTAAAAAAACATCGTATCATAGTGGACTCTTTTTGATCATTTATTAACACTTCTTAGGCAAAGCCAAAGAGACTACACTCGCGCTATGGCGCAAAACAAGGGCAAAGCCCAAAGTTTCTGTGAAAAGTTTGCCTCTTTCGAGGCAGAAAACTTCTTGCTTTTTTTGCAAGAGCTTTATTTTATCGCAAAATGGTTTCATTTTGTTTACATGTAATGCTAAAATCAACTTTTTTCAAAAGGCACTGAGAGATTGAAATTCTCTTCTTTAAATGGAGGCGTATCGCTTTCTAGCGCACTCTCAACTTTTTTTCTAAGTCCAGAAGTATAATCTATAAAGGCTTTGAGTTCATTACCACTTAACGCACTTTTAGCAATCTTAACAACACTCGCAGGATTAATCGCGACACTGTTACGATACAAACCAAAATGTAAATGCGGTCCACTGCTCAGTCCTGTGTTGCCAACATACGCAATGACCTGACCTTGCTTCACGCTCTGTCCGCTACGAAGCCCTTTTGCAAAACCATTAAGATGTCCATAAAGTGTTTTATAACTGCTATCGTGGGTAATCTCAACGGTATTTCCATACCCACCTTTTTCCCCTGCAAAAACAACTCTTCCATTGCCTGCAGCTTTAACGGGAGTACCAACACTCGCAGCATAGTCAACTCCTAAGTGCGCACGGTACTTTTGTAAAATGGGATGCCATCTGTTTTGTGTAAAGGGAGATGAAATACGTGTATAATTCACAGGATTTGCCAGTAAAAAACTGGTTAGCTCTTGTCCTTTTGCATCGTAATAGTTCTCTTTATAATAGAAAATATAGTTTTTCTTTTTGGCTGTTTCAATCATTGATACGTCTATTTTTATAGAACCAAATGCTCTACCAAGTCGACGTTTTTGTTTATACACTAAAACCAATTTATCGCCCTTTTGTAGGTTGCGAAGATTGATTTCGCCTTTAAAAGACTGGGCAAATTCGTTGGCCAAACCATAACTATTGGTTGCGTTTAAAATGTCAACATACGGTGAGTTATGAATCTCAATCGCTAAAGTACGCTTTTCTTCTTGTAAAATGATCGGCGTAATTTCCATAACAAACTTGTCATCTTTTTTCTTGAGATGCATTTGAAGCTCTTCACCAATAGGAATTAAAACTTGTTCCAACTGGTTGTCTTCACTTTTGAGAACATGATATTTTACTCCCGCAACGATCTCCGCGGCAAGTTCTTGTTCTTCTTTATCTAAGGTATAGTAAATAGATGATGGTAAATGGTTTTTATCTAAAAAAGTAAGAAACGTTTCACCTTTTGGCCACTTTAACTCTTCAACGTAAGAAGCCTGGGCAAACGATAAAAAAAGAAATAATAATGTTAAGATTTTTGCCATTCGCACCTCCTAGTTCTTTTTCGATTTTATCTGAACAAATCTTACAAAATGCCTAAAACACTTCACTTACAAATAAAGAAGTTTTTTTAAAACAGTTATAGTATAATCTCTCTCATAAAAATAAAAGGGGTGTTATGTACCCTTCAAGGAGTTCCCGTTGAACAAGCTATTTTTGGTTGTGTGTCTGTTTTTATTTGGTACTTTTGCTCAGGCTCAGTCTTTTTTCAGTGAGTACAAAACAAAAGTCTTAGAGGCGAATGAAAAACAAATTATTATCGCTGACTCTTCAGAATTTGTCGTTGGTGCCAGTGGTATTGTTAGCCATAAATTTGATGCGAGAAGTACAAGTATTATTGCACGTGTTGATGTTATCAGCAAAGATGGTACAAAAGCCGTTTTACGCATTGAAAAATTTGAGATGCTTTCACAAGGTGCATTTCCCGACACGGGCGTCAAACCAGCTATTGGCGATGAAGTGACTATCAACTATCTTTATGACCGCGCGCTTATTATTACTCCAAATCAAAATGTTTACACAGAAGTGACCAAAAAATTCAACACGATTACATGGGTTCACCCAGACATCGTTGCAGCTTATTTAACAAAACTGTATCGTCCAAATCCAGATAAAAAGATTTTTCAACAAGCATGCTACCAAAATGCTGCATCGATTATTTTCTTTGGTATCAACAACACAGGATACTTTGTAGATTGCCATAATTTCAATACGCTTCAAACCGTTTCTATTTCTAACAATGGTGAAATTCAACTTCCTTTTTATGCACGTATCAAAAATATCGATACATCTTGGTTTAGCTGGGACAGTTCAAAAATTGGTGACTATAATACCTATTACACAACACTTATTAGTAAGAAGTAATCGCATCATGGAAGCAAAACATATTGACTATTTTAAAAACCTTCTTGGCATTGACAATGTCTATGACGATAAAGCGCACTTGATTGCCTACTGTTACGATGCAACACGTACACGCTACCAGCCTGATGCCGTTCTCTTTCCAAGAGATGAACAAGATGTAAGTACTATTTTAAAGTATTGTAACGAGCATCACATCATCATCACTCCTCGTGGAGCTGGAAGTGGCTTCACAGGAGGTGCATTGCCTGCAAACGGCGGAATTATCTTAGCTTTTGAAAAACACATGAACAAAATCTTAGAGATTGACATGGAAAATATGGTTGCTGTTGTACAACCCGGTGTCATCAACATGGCATTGCAAAAAGCGGTTGAGGCACAAGGACTTTTTTATCCGCCAGATCCTGCAAGTGAAGAGTACTCTACTATCGGTGGCAATGTCAGTGAGAATGCGGGTGGTATGAGAGCCGCAAAATATGGCATTACCAAAGATTATGTCATGGCACTTCGTGCCGTGCTTCCCAATGGAGAGATCATCCGTGCGGGAAAACGTACCATTAAAGATGTCGCTGGTTATAACATCGCTGGTATTATTATTGCTAGTGAGGGCACACTTGCGTGTATTACGGAGATTACCCTCAAACTGATCGCTAAACCTAAAATGTCACAAACGGCTATGGGAATTTTTCCAAGTGTCGATGATGCTATGAATGCTGTTTATAAAACAATGGCAGCAGGTGTTACGCCTGTGGCGATGGAATTTTTGGACAATCTTTCTATTAATGCTGTTGAGCAAAAATACAACAAAGGGCTTCCAAAAGATGCTGGTGCTATTCTCATCACCGATGTTGATGGAAATACACAAGATGAACTTACACAACAACTCGATGTCATTGAAAAAGCATTTGCTGAAAACGGATGCAGTGGTTTTAAACGAGCTGGGAGTGCTGAAGAGTCTAAAAACCTCTGGTTTGCCAGACGAAATGCCAGCCAATGTATCAACATTTATGGCAGTAAAAAGCTCAACGAAGACATCACTGTTCCACGTAGCAAGCTTCCTGCACTTCTTAAAGAGATCGGTAAAATTTCTGAAAAATACCATGTCACCGTCCCTTGTTTTGGACACACAGGCGATGGCAATGTTCACACCAATGTTATGGTAGATGGCAGTGACCCTAAACAACTTGAGATCGGACACCATGCCATCGAAGAGATTTTTAAAGCAACCGTAGCTCTTGGGGGAACACTTAGTGGCGAACATGGCATAGGACTTAGCAAAGCACCATTTATGCACCTCGCTTTTAGTGATGGCGAAATGGAACTTTTCAGATCCATCAAAAAAGCGTTCGATCCTAACAATATTTTAAATCCTTCAAAAATGGGACTCTAATTGTTAAGCGCTAAAAATTGTGTCGAATTTTTCAAAAAGCTCAGAGACGTAGAACTTGCACACTACGCCTCTTCTTTGAGTTTTCACACCATTTTAGCGCTTATTCCGATTCTGCTTATAACCTTTAGTATTTTTACCAAAATGCCTCTTTTTGAAGTTTACTACGAGAAACTTCAAGCTTTTATTTTTAGCTCACTCATTCCGACACAACAAGATGTGATGATCCACTACCTGCGTGATTTTATGGAAAATACGGGTAATATGGGCGTTGTAGGTACTATTTTTGTCCTTTACATTTCTATTATGTTTTTTTTGGATTATGAAAAAATTGTGAGTAAAATTTTTGAAATTCCAACGCGCAGTTTTTGGGAAGCACTCACCACCTACTGGACAATGGTGACGCTTATGCCTCTTGGTCTTATCATCTTCTTTTACAGCTCTGCGGTAGCGCAACAAGTGTTAGAAAGCAGCGAAGTGACGAGCTCTATCAACCTCCTTCGCTATACGCCTTATTTTATCGTATGGGGACTCTATTTTATTATGTACAGTGTCTCCGCTAAAATCAAAATCCACCTCAAGAGTGCCCTACTTTCTTCATTTACCGCCTCTTTGTGCTGGTATATTTCTAAAATTCTTTTCGTCTATTATGTCACCTACAACAAAACGTATTTGAGCATTTATGGCTCTTTTAGCATTTTGCTTTTCTTCTTTTTATGGATCTATTTTTCATGGTTTATCTATCTTTACGGTCTAAAATTTTGCTTTTTATTGAATGAAAAAGAGACTGAGAAAAGCAAAGCCTAAACAGCCATACAATGCCACTTTGTAGCGTATTGCCACAAGTGAAACTCCTACATATAAAACCAATATCCACCACGGAAAACTCAACAGATAACTTCCCGTTTTTACATGTAAAAAGTCTAGCAAATACGCATCTAAAATTCCTCCAAGATTCATTACATGTAAAAGTACACCTAACGGATAAAAGACGATAAACACAAGGCTTGAGAGTGGCGATGTCAGTTGCAAAAAGGTAAAGACAGGGAAAAAGGTATGAACGATGGGAACCATTAGGAGAAAAACGCCAAGATCAATGATGCCAAGCAATACCCAGCGATTGAGACTTTGAAAATGGTGTAAAAAAAGAAAAAGGTAAAAAACACCCGCTACTGAAAACCAAAAAGAGAGCGAAAAAAGAAGCGCTGGGAAGAGTGCTAAAAGTCCAAGTGATGTAAGACCAAGCATCTGAAATGAAAGCACTTTTATGCCTCTTGAATAAAAGAAAAAACCTAAAACACTCATCGCAAATGCCCTTAAAAAGGAGGGAACAAAGTCGATGATGACCATGTAGGCAAATAACACAACAAGCACCACCACTGTAAGATCTGCGTTGACATTACGGTAGGGAAAATAACGACTTTGAAAAAACTGATAAAGTGGTTTGAGAAAAAAGAAAAGCAAAAATGAGATAACCCCGACATTGTAACCGCTAATGGCGATCAGATGTGAAATACCCCATTTTTGAACCTCCTCACGTAACTCTTTTGAAATAGGTGTCGCAAATAGGAGCGTTTTATACAACTCTGCTATCGTTTCATTTTCATGTTGATGCTCAACCCAACGATAAAGCGGTTTTACATCAAGCGGTGGGTCATCTTCGTAGATTTCATACAACGACAATGAAGGGGCAAAAAAGCCTTTGAGATAGTCTAAAAAGGTGACTTTATCGACTTTGAGTTTCACCTTTACACGGCTTTTGAGAGGTGTGGATGTAACGCGCCATGATGTGGTGTAGACTTCCGCACCACTGCCATCGAGTTTGAGCTTGAAAACATCGTAGGTGCGCCCTTTTTCATTGGTTTTTGTGTAGTGATTGAGCACCGTGGCAGTGTTTACATGTAAAGCATTTTGAGTTAGTTTTTGGAAGTGGTAAAATTCAAAAAAAAGGGAACACGAAGCAACAAAAAGCACCACTGCTAGTGTCAGAAAAAATTCCTTTTTGCTGACAAAGAGTGGTACGTTTTGCATGATTACAATGGAGGCAAGCTAATCTTTGCCTCTTGAGAAATGGAGGCGTTATATTGGACGACTTCGATCGGAATAGAATTTTTTCCGCCATCCACAAAGCGCGTACACGCTTTTTGAAAGACAAGGTTGGCAACACCAACAGGTCCATTTCTATTTTTACCGACAATGACTTCGGCTAACTCTTCAGGTCTTTCAAAAAAGTCACTTTTGTACTCTTTGCCCTCAGTTCTAGCCTTTTGTTCTTTCTCTTTCTCTTCACGCATACGGTAAACATCATCACGGTAAACAAACAAGATCATGTCGGCATCTTGCTCGATGGCACCTGACTCTCTAAGGTCACTCAGCATTGGGCGTTTATCGCTACGTGCCTCTAACCCACGGTTGAGCTGCGAAAGTGCGATAATAGGGATGTTAAGCTCTCTAGCTAAAAGCTTCAGTCCACGACTGATGTCACTCACCTCGATATGCCTGTCTCTCGTTCCCGCCGAACTCATCAACTGCAAGTAGTCGATGATCGCAAGTGAGATTTCAGGGTGTTGGGATTTGAGCTTTCGAAGCTTTGCTCTGACTTTATGAATATCCACGGAGCCGTTATCATCCACAAAGAATTTTCGCCTACTCATCTCATCCGCAGCGCTCGTGAGTCTTCCCCACTGTTCATCGCTCATGTCACCTACTTTAAGTTTTTGAAGCGGTATGGAAGTTTTAGCACTGAGCATCCTGAGCATCAACTGCTCTGCTGGCATCTCAAGGGAAAATATCGCAACACCCTTGCTTCGATCTAACGCATTTTGCGCCAAGTTCAAACAAAAAGCCGTTTTTCCCATCGCCGGACGCGCCGCAACAATGATGAGATCGCCCTCGCCAAAACCAGAAGTCAAACGGTTGATTTCAGCAAAACCACTATCAACTCCTACAACACCAGAGTTTCCACGCTTTTTCATCTCATGAATGTGTGCGATGGTCGCATGCGTCATCTCTGGTGATTCACGGAACTCTTTAGAACCACTTTCTTGCGTGATTTGGTAAAGCTTTTGTTGCACCAAATCAACCACTTCATTCGATGGCAAATCTTTCTCAACCGCGATCTCTTTGATGTCGCTGGTCAGCTGTACAAGCTCTCGCTTAATCGCCTTCTCACGAATCTCCTCCACATACGCTTTGGTGGCAGGCAGAGGATTGGTAGAGAGAATTTCAAGCATCGCGTCTTCATCAAAACGCCCTTGTTGGTTAAGCTTTTTTTTGATGAACTCCTCATCAATCGGCAGGTCTTCCCTCTCACATGCCTCCATCGCTTCGTAAATATAACGATGACTTGGCAAATAAAAATCTTTCGCACCAATCAGCGCAGCGACATCTTCAAATGTTGCAGGGTTAAATAAAATGGAGCTAAGAACCGAGCGTTCTATGTTGACATTGTGCAGATTGCTCATGCTTTATACTCCTTGGCAGCAAGCTCTACGGCTTCTAAAAATTTATCGACGAGGTCTTCTTCTTTGAGTTTTGCCACGACTTCGCCTTTGACCATCACAAGCCCTTGCCCTTTTCCAAACGCAATGGCGACATCGGCATGTTTAGCCTCGCCAATGGCATTCACCACGCATCCCATCACTGAGATATTGAGTGGTGCTTTGATGTGTTTGGTACGACGCTCTACTTCAGCAACCGCTTTAACAAGGTTGGCTTCCAAACGCCCACATGTTGGGCACGAGATGATGTTTAAACCTTCTGCTTCAACACCACTGTCTTTTAAAATGGCACGCCCTACTTTGATCTCTTCTTCAAGCTCGCCTGTGATGGAAACTCTCAAAGTGTCGCCAATACCATCGAGCAAAAGAGAACCCAACGCAATGGAAGATTTAATCGTTGAGTGAAACAGTGTCCCCGCTTCCGTAACACCAAGATGAAACGGATACTCAACAAGAGGTCTCAGCATACGGTACGCTTCAACGGTGCGCTCGACATCGCTGGCTTTGAGTGAAACTTTCATATTGGTAAAGCCAAGGTCTTCAAGGTATTTGATGTTATACAGAGCCGATTCCACCATCCCTTTAGCGGTGGGTCCATACTTCTCATCGAACTCTTTTTCCAAGCTTCCACTGTTCACACCAATGCGAATAGGAATATTTCGCTCATTGCACGCTTTAACCACCTCTTTAACACGCTCTTTGTTGCCAATATTGCCAGGATTGATGCGAATACAGTCCACCACTTCCGCGGCAATAAGCGCCAAACGGTAGTTAAAGTGAATATCTGCAACCAAAGGCAAACTTGAACGCTCTTTAATGGCTTTCAGTGCGTATGCATCATCATAATCAGGCACAGCCACACGCACAATGTCAGCTCCAGCAAAATGCAAACGACGGATTTGTTCCACCGTAGCTTCCACATCGTGTGTTTTAGAAAAAGTCATCGATTGAACAGGTATTTTGGCATTGCCTCCCACGGGGACATTGCCAACAAAAATTTGTTTGGTTGGGTATCGTTTTATCATTGTTTATCCTAAACTTTATGCTACAAATAAATTCTGCCAACATGGTTGGCAAGCTTTAGTGCCACAGCGGCTAGCGTAGCCAAAAGGAGCTTTGCTTCGTTGGCGTTGTAAAAATAAATTATACCTTGTTCATATTAAGAAAATGATAATGGGTCTATATCTGCTTCTACATGTAAAAGTTTTACTGCATGTGCCAATTCGAGTAACGCTTTGCTTGAATCACTGCGCGCTAAGAGTTCGTAGCGGTATTTATTGGCGATTTTAGAGATGTTAGCTTTACCGTATCCCACCACTTCCACCTGTGGGAAATTTTGTGCGATGAGGGCTACTTTTTCGATCAACTCTTTAGCTTTGTCGTCTTTAACGTGAGAACTCATAAGCCTCAGCATCTTTTTAAACGGTGGATAAAGCCCTTTTCGAAACACCAACTCATCATTTAAAAACTGTTCAAAATCACTCAAATACTGCTTAAAAAAGTCACTGTTTTTACTCTGAATCAGCACCTCTCCATACCCTTTGCGCCCTGCTCGTCCTGCAATTTGTTGCACCAATGCTAAGGTTTTTTCACGCGATCTAAAATCGCTCATACCTAAAAGGGCATCGACACCAAGGATGACGGCAAGCCCCACACCATGATAGTCATGCCCTTTAGAGAGCATCTGCGTTCCCACCATAATGTCAATTTTATGCTCATTAAAGTCGCTCAAAATTTCAGAGAGTTTTTTCTCTGTTCGTACCTCATCGCGATCAAACTGTTGCACGACATGCTCGTGATAATGCTCCGTAAGTTTTTGGCTCACTTCCGCCGTTCCCATGCGTGTTGCCACGATCTCTTCGCACCCGCATTTGGGGCACACTTTGGGAATCACTTCGGTGTAATTACAATAGTGGCATTTAAGCGCGTTCATATTATGATGAATGCTCATCCCAACGCTACAAAACGGGCACTCGACGTTCGCGCCACAGCTTTTACATGTAATGTACTTAAAGTTCGCACGTGTTGGCAAAAAGACGATGACTTGCTTTTTGGCATTCAATGCTTTTTGAATCGCTTCTGTCATCTTGTAACTAAGCCCATGCTCGCCATCATCGTACATGATGTAGCTTTGAGAGTCAAAAAAAGTACCTTTGAGTCTAAAGGTTGGAATTTTGTGAAAACTCCCAAGTGTAGGCGTTGCACTGCCTAAAAGTACTTTGCATCCGAGTTTTTGACCAAAAAGAAGTGCTAGATCTTTCGCGTTGTAACGAGGACGATTTCCCGACTTATAGCTCTCATCATGCTCTTCATCCACCACAATCAAACCAAGATGCGAAAGTGGCAAGAAAAGCGCAGAGCGCGTTCCTGCGATAATGGAGACTTTACCCTCTTCAAGGTCACTAAGTATCTGCTCTTTTTTCTTCGCACTAATCTTTGAATGCCAAATGGCAACACGCGTGCCAAAATGATGCTTTAGGCGGTTTTTCATTTGAGGTGTAAGACCAATTTCAGGAAGCAAGAAGATGGCTTGCTTGCCCTCATTAATGGTTTTTTCAAAAAGCTTCATATAGATTTCAGTCTTACCACTTCCCGTGTCACCAAAAAGCAGGGATGCCTTCTGTGCCTCTATAAAATCATACGCCTTTTGCTGTTCATCTGAAAGCTTTATGTCCGTTGCAATAGATTCTTTTACATGTAAAGCATTTTGTGAGTAAGGGACAAAAAGACTTAATGCTTCACCCAAAGAGCAAACATAATACTCTGCTATAAAACGAGCAAGTTCAACTGTTTTTTGTGGGTAAAATATTTTACATGTAAGAGAGATAGACTCACATTCAAATTCAGGTTTTTCAACCGAAGCAATCACAACACCTTGCGTAGTACGTTTGGAAAGCGTAACTTCGACAATAGTACCAACCTGAAGCATTTGCTCAGACTGATAGGTTAAAGGAGAAAGAGGGGATTTTAAAAGAGCAATATGGTAGTAAAACACATTAACTAACGGGTAAGATCATTACAATTAGCATTGTTTGCAGTACAATTAAAAAGACCATTTGTGTTGGTATATGTAAAAGCAGTTGCCACACCACCCACAGTGAAAGAATATGCGTTAACACCCGTTTTTAACCAACCACCATCTCTATTTTGTGAAAAAATGGGATACTCTAAAATGTTGGAAGCATTTCCATCACTAACATTAAAAAGTCTATCACCCTCATTGCTCGCTGCTGCAATACCATCAAGATTTGTAGGGAAAAAAGTACCATTTGCTTGAACATTGCCTTCAAGCATATTTTTTGAGCGCTGTAATGCAATTCCACTACGAATAGCAGAAACGTCAGAACGTCCTTTTGTAATGTAAGCATCACCACGTGTTGCAGCAAGTCTTGGAATAGCTATAGCTGATAATATACCAAGTACAACAATAACAAAAACAAGTTCTATCATTGTAAATGCAGAAGTGTGTGTTTTCACAATGCAACCTTAAAGAGAGGAGAGTCATCCCTCCTCTTAGAATTATCGAGTAATTTTTTGCCCACCAAAAGTTTGATTACTATCAATTAATGCTTTAACATTAGGAAGATTTATAACTTCTGTACACACTGTAGAGTTTCCTTTATTCGCAACTGAACCTAAAGTACCATTTCTATCAAGTGTAACATCAAAGCATTTCGTACTATCAATATAAAATGATATGACACCATCTGTAGCATTTGCATCTGCTACGTTCGTCATACTTTTAAACTGTGCTACATCAACATTATCTGCTGTACCGGTTGAAGTATTCGTTTCGCCAGCCCAATGACCTTGAGATGTAAAATATGAACCTAAATCTGAGTACATTGTTGCAATATTTGTAGCAGATGCAGAAACTTTTGCATCATCTCTCGTTGCTGCCAATCTTGGGATAGCCACTGCTGCCAAGATACCTAAAATAACGATTACGAAGATAAGTTCGATCATCGTGAAACCTTTTTTCATTGTAACTCCTTTTGTTTTTTAGCCTATACACTTATAGACCATTGAATGTCATTCTAATACAATCTTTTTAAAGCAGGGCTTAAATCTCTTCTATCTTCTTGACAAGCGTTGTGATCTCTTGTTCTAGCATAAAGTTATCATAACATTTACCCACATACGCAAACAAAAGCTCTTTAGGGTCAATGGTACTTTTACCTTTAAACTTCTCTTTAAAATCCTCTTCAAACTGCACAGCAAATGCACCTTCTAACTTGATGTCAAAGTCTTTGCCACCAAGGCTGATGGTTATCTTACTCATCGACCGAGCACTGCTTCAATTTTACTGAGAAGATCATCGGCATTGACGTCTTTATTGATCAGGTCTTGCTCTAGCTTTGCAATTTGCACATTTTTAGCTTCTGCCATTGCTTTTGCTTTGACCACTTCTTGACGAAGGGCTTCATTTTGAGCCAAAAGGTCTTTGTATTTTTCCAAAAGTTCCGTTATCTTTTGGCTTAATGTGCTAATGTTTCTCTCTTCTTCAAACATTTAGGACTCCATTGTGGTCTGTTTGGTATAATTGTAACAAAATAATGGGAAAAGTATCAACTATGAGCGAATTTTATTTAGAAAGTCCCTATCAGCCCTCGGGCGACCAGCCACAAGCCATCGATAAACTCGTTGCCTCCATCAAAAAAGGAAGCCGTTACCAAACCCTCATTGGGGTAACAGGCAGTGGTAAAACCTATACCATGGCACAAATCATTCAACAATTGAAGATGCCTACTCTTATCATGACGCACAACAAAACGCTTGCGGCACAACTTTACAGCGAATTTAAGGGCTTTTTCCCTAAAAATCATGTGGAGTATTTTATCAGCTATTACGATTATTATCAGCCTGAGGCGTACATTCCACGCAGTGACTTATTTATTGAGAAAGACAGCTCCATCAACGAAGAATTAGAGCGTTTGCGCCTTAGTGCTACCGCATCTTTGCTTAGTTTTGATGATGTCATCTGTGTTGCTTCGGTTTCAGCCAACTACGGGTTAGGCGATCCAAGCGAATATAAAGAGATGGTGCAAGTCATTGAAAAAGGCGATACTATCAACCAAAAAAAGCTTCTTTTGCGACTTGTGGACATGGGCTACAAACGCAATGACACCTTTTTTGATCGAGGCTGTTTTAGAGTCAGTGGCGATGTTATCGACATTTATCCTGCATACAGTGAAGAAGAGGCGGTTCGTGTCGAGTTTTTTGGCGATGAAGTGGAGAGCATCAACTATTTTGAAGTCTTTCTCAACAAAAAACTGCAAAACCTGGGTAAAGTCGTCATCTATGCCGCAAACCAGTTCATCGTCGGACACGAGAGACTTCAAAAAGCCATCAAATCCATCGAGCAAGAGCTGGGTGAGCGCCTCGAATACTTCAAAAAAGAGGACAACCTGGTCGAATACCAACGCCTTAAGCAACGTGTTGAGTTTGACCTTGAGATGCTTCAAAGTACTGGAGCGTGTAAAGGTGTTGAAAACTACGCACGTTACCTCACAGGCATTGAGCCAGGTGCTACGCCCTACTCGCTATTTGACTACTTTGAGGCAATGAATAAAGAGTATCTTGTTATCGTCGATGAATCGCACGTCAGTCTTCCGCAATTCCGAGGTATGTTCGCAGGTGATCGCAGTCGTAAAGAAGTGCTTGTCGAGTACGGTTTTAGGCTTCCTAGTGCCTTGGATAACCGCCCTTTAATGTTTGATGAGTTTATCAACAAAGCACCACGCTATCTGTTTGTCAGTGCGACACCTAAAGAGTTAGAGCTAGGACTCAGCGGCGAAAACACCGCAGAGCAGATCATCCGCCCCACTGGTCTGCTTGATCCTGAGGTGGAAATTTTAAGCAGTAAAAACCAAGTGGAAACCCTTTTTGACAAGATCAAAGAAGTTACATGTAAAGATGAAAAAGTGCTAGTCACAGTACTTACAAAAAAGATGGCTGAGGAGTTGACACGCTATTACGCCGATTTAGGCATTAAGATCAAATACATGCACTCTGACATCGACGCGATTGAGCGTAACCAAATCATCCGATCTTTACGTGTCGGAGAGTTTGATGTCCTTGTGGGCATTAACCTCCTTCGTGAAGGGCTTGATCTTCCTGAGGTTTCCCTTGTCGCTATTTTGGATGCCGATAAAGAAGGCTTTTTACGTTCTGAAACGAGTCTCATTCAAACGATGGGGCGGGCTGCTCGTAATCTTAATGGTCGAGTCATTATGTTTGCCGAAAAAATTACCGATTCGATGCAAAAAGCGATAGAGACGACGCTCAGGCGGCGTGCGATTCAAGAAGCTTACAATACAGAACACGGCATCACGCCAACCAGCACCACGCGTAAAATGGATGAAAATCTTAAACTCGAAGAGCACGCTGACATCTACAACACGTATGATAAAAAAGACAAAATTCCACCGAGTGAAAAAAAGAAGATTATCGCTGAACTCACCAAAGCAATGCACGAAGCGGCAAAGATTTTGGAGTTTGAAAAAGCAGCAAAATTACGCGATCAGATCGAAAAATTAAAAAAAATGTAAAAACTCTTTACATGTAAAGGAATTTTGGAGTAAAATAGACTCGTTTTAGGAGAATACTATGCAAATAGAAAGCTTTTTAAACGCCTCTTACTTACGCATCAACAACACCTCCCTCTCTTCGGATAAAACAACAGCCTCCTCTTCGTCTCAAAAAAAAGACGAAAATACAAACGAACTGACTGCTGCTCAAAAAGCCTTAGTTGCCGAACTTCAAGCCATTGATACAAAAGTGCGTGCGCACGAAAATGCCCACATCGCCGCAGGGGGTGGCGTTATTCGCAGTGGAGCAGTTTTTTCCTATGAAAAAGCGCCCGATGAAAGGCTCTATGCCGTAGGTGGTGAAGTTGGCATCGACACGTCAGAGGGAGCAACACCCGAAGAGACTGTCACCAAAATGCAAACCGTACGAGCAGCAGCCCTCGCGCCTAGTGACCCAAGCCCTACGGATTACCAAGTCGCGTCCACCGCTTCGATGCTTCAAATGATGGCAACACTTGAGGTCGCTCGTCTAAAACAAGCCGAACTCTTAGCAAAGCCGAAGGAGAGCTATTCCTCTGCTAATAATGAAGATACAACCTCACTTTTTTCAAATTACGCCTAAAACGTTACCTTTTTATAACTTTTTTCTGATAAAATAATTGGTACTTTTTAAAAAGGATAAAACGTGCCTGATTTAACCGACTCTAGTCTGTACCTTAACCGCGAGCTTTCATGGCTCAAGTTTAACACCAGAGTCCTTGCTCAATCCATGAAAAAAGAGTTACCCCTTTTTGAGCGACTCAAGTTTTTAGCCATTTACGCCACCAACCTTGATGAATTTTACATGATTCGCGTTGCAGGTCTTAAACAACTTTTTAGTGCTGGTGTCATTGAAACAGGAGCGGATCAAAAAACGCCTTTGGATCAACTCAGAGAAATCAGAACTTACCTTGCAAGCGAAAAAGAAATTATTCAAAGTAGCTATGAAGAGATCGTCAAGGACCTTGAAAAAGAGAACCTTTTTGTAACCGACTATGATGACTTGAGCCCGGCTTTAGCAAAACTTTCAGATGACTATTTTTTCTCCAATATTTTGCCAGTGATTGTTCCCATTGCTGTGAATGCAACACATCCTTTCCCGCACCTCAACAATCTTAGTTTTTCACTCGCGGTTAAACTTCAAGACAATGAAAGCGAAGAAGAAGGCAATTACAAATACGGCATGATTCGTATTCCTCGCGTTCTTCCACGTTTTTTTCAAGCGGGGGACAACACCTACGTGCCTATCGAAACCATTGTGCGAAAACATACTGAAGAGATTTTCCCAGGGTATAAACTCATCGCTTCTGCCGCGTTTAGGGTTACAAGAAATGCCGACATGGTCATCGAAGAAGAAGAAGCAGATGATTTTATGATGATTATGGAGCAAGGGTTGAAGCTTCGTCGTAAAGGAGCTTTTGTGCGCCTTAATATCCAAGAAGGAACCGACCCAGATCTGCTCAATTTTTTAAATTCTCACATGCAGATTTTCTTTAAAGACATCTATACGTATAAAATTCCACTCAATCTTGGAGCTCTTTGGCAAATTGTGGGCAACAAAGACTTTTCGCATCTTGCCTTGCCTCCGTACAACCCAAAAACATTGCCTCCTTTTGATACCAATGAGTCTGTGTTTAAAGTCATTGACAAAGGCGACGTGTTACTCTTCCATCCGTATGAGAGTTTTGATCCTGTTTTAAGACTCATTCGAGAAGCTTCAAAAGACCCTAAAGTTGTCTCTATTCGTATGACGCTTTACCGTGTCGAGAAAAACTCACAGATCGTTCAGGCATTGATCGATGCTGCCAATGATGGTAAACAAGTTACCGCTGTCGTCGAGCTGAAAGCACGTTTTGATGAAGAAAATAACCTCCATTGGGCTAAAGCGTTAGAGCAAGCGGGTGCGCACGTGGTTTATGGTATTACAGGCTTTAAAGTCCACGCTAAAATCGCGCAGGTCATTCGTCAAGAAGAAGATGGCAAGCTTAAATTTTACATGCACTTTAGCACCGGTAACTACAATGGTGCAACGGCGCGTGTTTATACCGACACCAGCTTTTTTACATGTAAAGAAGATTTTGCGAAAGACGGCACGATGTTTTTCCACATTCTATCGGGCTTTTCAAAGCATAAAAAGCTCGACACGCTCTCGATGTCGCCGACACAGATTAAGCCTAAAATCATTAGCCTTATTAACCATGAAGCTAAAAATGGAACGGAGGGTCGCATCATCGTCAAAATGAACTCTTTAGTCGACTCTGACGTGATTCAAGCACTCTACAATGCTTCGATGCAAGGTGTTCAAATCGACATTATCGCTCGTGGTATCTGCTGTTTAAGACCAGGAGTTGAAGGGATTAGTGAGAACATTCGTGTCAAATCTATCATCGGAAAATACTTGGAACATGCGCGTATTTTCTACTTTAAAAATGGTGATCCAACCACAACATTCATCTCAAGTGCGGATTGGATGCCTCGTAACCTTGAGCGAAGGCTGGAGCTTATGACGCCTATTTTTGATAAAGCGTTACAGCAAAAGCTCTTTGAGATATTACAGCTTCAGCTCAATGACAATGTGCTCAGTTGGGAGTTAGGAAATGATGGTGAATACACCGAAATCGAGCCAACAGATGAACGTGCTATCAATAACCATACGGTCTTGGAAGACTATATGAATAAAATCTATAAAGCCCAAAAGAAAGACACCAGCTCCCACAAAGCGGAGAAACTCGCGCGTCGTCTTTTTAAAGAGAGTTAAATTTATGATTATGGAGTTTCAAGGAATATCGCCTCGCATTGCCTCTGACGTTTTTGTAGCACCCAGTGCTGACATCATCGGTGACGTGGTCATCGGTGAGGGAAGCTCCATCTGGTTTGGGTGTGTCATCAGAGGCGATGTAAACTCCATCACTATTGGAAAGAGAACCTCTATCCAAGACCTTAGCATGATTCATGTAACACACTTTAAAAAAGCTGATCGTAGTGATGGCTTTGCAACAGTCATTGGCGATAACGTCACCATAGCACACCGTGTCATGTTGCATGGTTGCACGATTGAAGATGCTTGCCTCATCGGTATGAGTGCGACGATTTTAGATGGCGCAGTTATTGGCAAAGAGTCTATCGTTGGAGCCAACTCATTGGTCACTAAAAACAAAATGTTCCCACCACGTTCACTCATTATGGGAAATCCTGCAAAAGTCGTACGTGAACTCAGTGATGAAGAGGTCGCATCGCTTTACCATTCAGCCGACAATTACGTCAAATTTAAAGCGATGTATCAGTAGGTTTAGCAGGCTTTTCTTTTTTCTTCTTTTTTTGGTTTTGCGGTTTGGTAAAATCAATCAACTGCTCTACCGTTTGAACATCTTCTGGTAATTTTTCCAACGCTTTAAAAAATACTTGAGCCGTAGCACGGGCATCACAAAGCGCTCGATGATGGTTTTCAAACCCAATCCCCAAATATTCAGTCAACGCACCAAGACCATATTTAGGTGCTTGGATGCATTTTCGCGCCAAATCAATCGTGTCAAGTCTGCGGTTTAAAAGAGGGCCAAACCCAGCTTGTTCTAACGAATAGGAAATAAAGTAGTAGTCAAAGTTCACATTGTGTGCCACAAATACCGCATCTTTAATAAAAAGTCGAAATGCTTCTAAAACAGAATTTAGAGAAGGTGCATGTTGCAGTTCTGCAAGGGTAATGCCAGTGAGTTGTTCGATGCTATCGGGTAAAATATCGGTTTTGATCAAAGAAGAAAACTGCGCCACCTCTTTACCGTTTTCAATCATCACCGCCCCAATTTCAATCATCTGATGCAATGTTGGTTTGCTACCATTGGCTTCAATATCCACAATGCAAAACTTCCCTTGCGATATAGGAGTCGTGAGTGTCTCAAGGGTAAAAGCGTAGTTGTTGTATTTGGTAATGGGAAGTCCCAAAAGTTTAAGCATAGAAAGATCTTCAACATCAACATGTTCAAGCTCTTTAAATGTGTGCATTTTGGCAAAAAATTCTTTGTGAAAAATGGGCTTTTGTGTCATCTTATAGATGTAGCTATCGAGTGCTCTCACGCTTTAGCTCTTTGTATAAATGCTCTCACTTTATCATGATCTTTAAAGCCTTTAGATTTTTCAACGCCACTGCTCACATCGACCCCATAAAAGCCTAAAGGTTTAATTTGCTCGATATTATCAGGAGTCAAACCACCTGCTAGGATGATGTTGTCTCTATCACTGTTTTCAAACCATGAAAGATCGATTCTCTGCCCTGCTCCACCAAACCCTTCCACATAGGCGTCAACGAGTCTGATTAAGCCTTCGTACTGTTCGACATCACGAGGTTCTCGCGTACGCACAACACGAACATAAGGCACTTTTAAAGCATTAAAAAATGCCTCATCCACTTCAAATTGAATCTGCGCCATATCCATCTGCGCTTCTTTACATGTAAAGCTAACTTCTTCGGGTGTAACGTCCACAAAAAGCCCAATCTTCTTTACATGTAAAGGTAGTTTTTCCGCAATTTCTTTCGCCTTTTGAGGTGTAATGTAGCGAGGGGATTTTGGATAAAAGACAAAACCAAGGGCATCAGCCCCTGCTTCTGTCGCACATAGTGCGTCTTCAAGGTTGGTAATACCGCAGATTTTAACCCACATCTGTTACACTTTTAAAGAGTCAATAGCGTTTTTATAATCATTGGATCCAAAAACATAATTGCCTGCAACGACAATATCCACACCCGCGTTGGCTAAAGCGTGAATGTTTTGATTATTCACTCCACCATCCACTTCAATCAGTGTTTTAGCATTTCGTTTTACAATCATCTCTTTTAAAATCGGTGCTTTTTCTAAAACACTTGGAATAAACTTTTGTCCGCCAAACCCAGGATTGACACTCATTAAAAGTACCATATCCAAATCTTCAAGCAAATATTCAATGCTTGAAGGTGGCGTATGCGGGTTGAGAACAATCGCTGGAGAGATACCTAAATCTCTAATTTTTTGAATCAAACGATGAGGATGTTTCTCTTCTTCAATATGAAAAGAGATGTATTTTGGGTTCAATGGGGCAAAAAGATCGACAAAAAAAGTATTGTTTTCGACCATCAAGTGAACATCAAGTGGCTTTGTAGCAGCCTTGGCAACAGCACTGACAACAACAGGTCCAATGGTAAGGTTAGGAACAAAATGCCCATCCATAACGTCCACATGCACAAGATCACATCCTGCTTCACAAATCGATACTATCTCTTCTCTTAACTTTCCAAAATCAGCAGAAAGGATACTTGGAGCAACTAACATATTTAGCCTTTATACAATCAACATAAAAAATTTATTGAAATTGTATCAAAATTTATAATATTTTCGATATAATCTCAGGCTGCGTTGAATTAAGCGTTTCTTTTGCTTGTTTAATGTAAAATTCACGAAAAATTTTAAGGATATCGATATGGCAAGAAAATGTGCTCTTACTGGAAAAGGCCCTATGGTTGGTAACAACGTAAGCCATGCGAACAACAAAACTAAAAGAAGATTCCTTCCAAACCTTAGAACTGTCCGTGTGACACTTGAAGATGGAACGACTAAGAAAATTAGAATTGCTGCTTCGACACTTCGTACAATGAAGAAAAACGGCTAAAATTTCTCCTTTCACGGGGAAATTTTATGCTAAGTTATTTTTGCTCTTACCTCATACTTTCACACTAAAATCCTAAAGGGTTTACCCATGTTTACCATTCTTCCACTTAAAAACGGACTTGATAATGTAGCTGGTTTTTTCTGCCAAGGCACTCACGCTGGCTTTAAACCCAATGGCAATAACGATGTTGCATTTATTCGCTCAAATGAGCCATGCGATATTGCAGCAGTTTTTACAACCAATGTCTTTCAAGCAGCACCCATTAAACATTTTTTACGTTACCCAAAAGGGTTTCAAACCAATTTCATTTTGATGAACGCAAAAAATGCCAATGCAATGACCGGTGAAAAAGGTATTGAAGATATTGATACACTTTTTGACAAACTCAAAGCAAAATTCCCAAGCCTGCATAACCCCATTATGAGCTCAACCGGTGTTATCGGGTACCGTCTCAACGTTGAGAAACTTTCAACGGCATTCGATAAATTTGACTTTAACGCTAAAGATTCACACGCTACTGCCTCTGCGATTATGACAACCGATAGCTTCAAAAAAGAACTTTGTTTCAAGGTGATTTTAGAAGATGGAAGCTTCTTTCATATTGCAGCCATCTGCAAAGGTGCGGGTATGATCAACCCTGCGATGGCAACAATGCTTTGCTTTATCCTTACCGATGCGAACATCCCAAAAGCCGATATGGATGAGCTTTTATTGCCAGCCATTGAGCGTTCATTTAATGCCGTCAGCGTTGATGGCGATACTTCAACCAATGACACGGTACTGCTTCTAAGTTCTAAACAAAGTGGAGCTTACCATAAAGAGGCGTTTAATGAAGCACTTCGTTTGATAACCAAAGAGCTCAGTCTGATGCTGGTACGTGATGGTGAAGGTTCAACCAAAGTCGTTGCTTTTGAAGTGAGTGGTGCCAAAACAACAGCAGAAGCAGAAAAAGCGGCGAAAGCTTTAAGCAATTCCCTTTTAGTCAAAACAGCGCTCTTTGGTGAAGATCCAAACTGGGGACGTATTGCTTCAACTATTGGAGCCAGTAGAATTACATGCAATGAGGAAAGCCTTGTTATCCACTATGACGATGTCTTAATTTACAGTAAAGATCAGCGCTCTTTAGATGCTGAAGCGGAGAAAAAAGCAGCAACTGTTATGAAAAAAGAGTCTTTTCGTATTCATTGCGAATTAGGCGTTGGAGAGGCTAGTTTCACTGCTTATGGCTGCGACTTGGGTCATAAGTATGTTGAAATAAACGCAGATTATAGGACATAGCCCTTAAATTAAGCACTTTTTGATAAAATAAAACAAATACAAAAGGAGAACCAATGCTACACGAATACAGAGACGTTATCTCAAAACTCAAAGTTGAAAATGCACACTTTGCAAAAATTTTTGAAAAACATAATGAACTTGATCAAAAAATCACCGATGCAGACGAAGGCAGATTACATATTAGTGATTTAGAGCTTGAGACAATGAAAAAAGAGAAACTAAGACTTAAAGACGAAGCGTATGCACTTATCGTTGCGTACAAAAAAGAGCACAATCTCTAATAGAGTTCTTATAGAACTCTTAACACGTTTTTAAAGCAAAGCTCCAAAAACTACGTTAACACTGGGTTCTCTTCGGCAGAGTGCCCACGCACTTTCAGTGCTTTTACCTTTTGCAAAATTAAATTTTGTAAAAGGTCTCATAAATCTGTTTGGGCTTAAATGCCCAAACTTTCTACGAGAACTATCTTCCCTCGACTATTCTCTTTACAAAATTCCACGATTTTCCCATGAAACCGTGCATAAAGTTCATTGAGCGTTATCTCTTTTTCGTAGAGCTGATTGATTTTTGAAACATTCCCTAAAAGTCCCTCTATCATCCACTCTTGCAATGCCCCGTACGATTCAAAATTGTATCCAAAACCTGCAAGTAACCGTGCCGTATACGCATCAACAACAAAAGCTTCTTGCTTGCAGGCATAACACAAAATAGAGTCTGCACTCTCTTCGCCAATCCCTTTTTGTGCCAACAGCCATTCACGATCTACGTTTTCGCAAAACAGTTCAAAAGAGCTAAATTCCTCAAGAATGGCTGTGGCTAACAGGTGAAGATTTTTGGCTTTCGTATTGTAAAAACCTGAAGGCTGAATCGCAAGACTAAGACGATCCATCTCAAGATTAGAGAGTTTTTCTAAATCATCAATGCCTAAACACTCCAAATTTTCAATGCTCTTTTCAACTTTTTCCCATTTGGTCTGCTGTGTCAAAATTGCACCTACAACAACCCAAAAAGTACCCGATCGTGGCCACCAAAGCGGATCGCGAGTTGCCTTGAGATAGCCTTTGTTTTTAAATGCTACCAAAAGATCAAAACTATTCATGCACCGCCTTGGCGATCAAACGCTCTTGATCATCAAAAATACGCAATTTAAACGCTTCTATACACTTACCCTCATCGATTTCCATAATAACCATCTGCAAAATTTTCTTGCATTTTTTAGGAATTTCGAGCGCGGCTGGCATGCCAGTGAGAAAACGTTTGAGTGGAGCATCTTTATCCATGCCTATAACACCATCACGTGCCCCACTAAGCCCAACATCGCTCACATAGCATGTTCCCTCAACAATTTGAAGATCATCTGTTCCTACGTGCGTGTGGGTACCTAAAATGGCACTCACCTTTCCTTTTAAAAGATGGAGCATGGCGTATTTTTCAGAAGTCACTTCCGCATGAAAATCGACTACTATCGTTTTCACACCCTCATCCTTTAATACTTCAACTGCTTTTTGCACTCTTAGGAAAGGGTTTTCAACCATGGGCATGCCATAATGTCCCATAACATTGATGATAGCGATCTTCTCATCTTTTACATGTAAAACACTTACCCCTCGACCAGGGACACTGGAAGGATAATTTAGAGGTCTAAGAATAGGCATAACATCTAAAAGAGGGATGATCTCTTTTTTATCCCATGAGTGGTTTCCTCCGGTGAGAATATCTGCACCATACGAAAAAAGCTCTTTGGCATGCTGTGAACCTAGTCCAAACCCGTGACTGGCATTTTCACCATTAGCGATAACCAAGTCGAGTTCATACTCTTTTCGGATTTTTTTAAGGTGCTGTTCGAGCATGAAACGCCCCGGACGACCTACTATGTCACCGATAAACCCTACTCTCACGCTTTGCTCCTTAAATGCAACAACACCGTTGCAATGACATCGTCATCGTCACGGCTTCGTGATTGGAGTGTGATTTTTTTCTCATCTTCATATTTGATCGTAATGTTTTGTCCGTAATTAGAGATAAGAACAATGTTTTGCTGAGTCGCTAAAATTTTAATCTCGATAAGTTGTAAAAACTGTTTCGTTGGAACATCAAGTTTTCCAAAGCGATCCACCATCTCCTCTTCAATTTCTAAAACATCATGAACACTTCCACAACGGCTCAAACGCCTGTAAAGCTCCAACCTAACGCGATCTTCGGTGATGTCGTTATCGCTGATAAACGCACTGATAGAGAGTTTAATGTCCACTTCGCGTGAAGCAATAGGTGTTTTACCCAAAAGTGAATTGATAGCGTCTTCAAGCATTTTAAGATAGAGCGAATACCCAATATTTTTGAGATGCCCACTTTGTGCCTCACCGACCAAGTTACCGCCACCTCTGATTTCAAGGTCATGGTACGCAAGAATGGAGCCACTCCCAAGATAAGAGTTTGACTCAAGCGCAATGAGGCGTTTTTTAGCCGATTCCGAGAGTTCCTCTTTGTCTTTAACCAAGAAGTAACAGAATCCCTGACGTTTACTTCGCCCTACACGACCACGAAGTTGGTGAAGATCTGCCATGCCGAAGTGATCGGCTGAATCAATAATGATCGTGTTGACATTAGGAATGTGAATGCCTGATTCGATGATGGAGGTACTCAAAAGCACATCATACGCCTTCTCTTCAAAGTGCAGCATCTCTTTTTCAGTGATTGCCGCACTAATCTCGGAGTGAAGTGTTAGGATGCGAAGGTTTGGCATCATGGAGAGTAACTCTTTTCGTTTAGCCTCAATGGTCGCAATGCGGTTATGGACAAAAAAGACCTGCCCCCCTCGCCTCATCTCACGAATGATCGCCTCTTTAATGACTTTTTCATCGTACTCTTTGACAAATGTTCGCACATCTTCCCTATCGTTTGGAGGCGTAAGAAGTTGCGAATACTGTTTGATGGAACTCAGTGCCATATTAAGGCTTCTAGGAATCGGGGTTGCACTCATGGAGAGAATATGCACGTTTTCACGGAAGTTTTTAAGTTTTTCTTTCTGCTTCACGCCAAATTTATGCTCTTCATCGACCACGACAAGAGCGGGGTTGTGCAGTTGCACTTCAAAAAGTGAGTGTGTTCCAACGCAGACCTGTAATGCTCCACTTTTGAGCTCTTTTAAAATGACCTGCTTTTGAGCTGGTGTAGTAAAACGATCCAACTGAGCCACTTTAATGTTGTACTTAGCAAAACGAGCCGAGAGGCTTTTAAAATGTTGAGAACATAAAAGGGTGGTAGGTGCGATTAAGAGAGCTTGAAATCCTTGTCGCACTGTAGCAAATATCGCGTTCATTGCGACTTCTGTTTTACCAAAGCCAACATCGCCACTTAAAAGACGATCCATCATCTTACCACTTTTAAAGTCCGTCAAAATTTCATTGATGACACGCTGTTGATCTTCGGTATAGACAAATCCAGCATCATTTTGAAAACGTGTCATCTCATCTTTTTCCATAGCAATGCTGAGTCCATCGACCATCTCACGTTTGGCCGCAATGGCGATAATTTCGCTCGCTATCTCTAAAAGTCGCTCTTTGGTTTTTGCTTTGAGTTTTTGGAAACTGCCTTTACCAAGGCGATCTACACTTACAAGACTGCCACTCTCTCCAATGTAACGATCGATTACATGTAAGTTTTCAACGGGAAGTAAAAGTTTGTCATCGCCCAAATATTCAATCAGAACAAAGTCTTTGGTAGCACCTAAGACGGTGGCTTGCGTTAAGCCTTTAAAAATACCGATTCCATAGTTTTCATGCACCACATAGTCGCCATTTTTAAGCTCATCAAGAACGATATTGGCACGCTTGCGTTTGATTTTTGTTGTAGGCTTATTGAGGGAGAGAATAATCTCTTCTGCGCTCATGATATTGACAATGCGTTCACTCTGAACCCATTTTATAGGATATGGCTCAATATCTGCTATGCGTAGTAAAACTTCGTTTTTAGCCAGAATTGTAATCTTCTTATTTTGATGCAACTCTATAAATGTTTTAACATTTGAGGGTGCAATCTCGCGGTAATTTCGTGCTTCGGGAATACGCGGAAGATTTTGAAGGCTTTTAGCCCCTTCTTCGTCAAACAGTGCGATCTCATCAAGCTCATTTAGAGCATCAGCACTCAAAAAAGTTTTGAAACTCTCAGTATAAACTGCCCCACTCTCTCCAAGTACCCAAAGTCCAAGAGAGTGAACATCTTTGGTAAAACTATCACTTTTGAGCGTATCAATGCGCTTTTGCATCAGTGTATGACGCTCTTCATTCAACGCAAAAAGTGCTGGAAACAGTGCAAAGCTCTCCAACTCCTCTTTGGCACTTTTTTGACTTTCACAGTCAAAAAAACGAATACTTTCGACTTCATCATCAAACAGACTGAGTCGAAGTGCCTTTTCGCTATCAGGCGGGAAAATATCAATAATGTCACCGCGTATAGAAATTTCACCCTTACCTTGAACCACATCGACGGCAAGGTAACCCCAATAAAACATCTGTTCACGAAAACGTTCCAGAGGCAGACGCATGCCAAATTCAAGGCTCAAGGTATCAAAAAGTTCTGCTTTTGGAAGAGGCGTTAAAAGAGTACGAAGCGGTGCAATTAAAATCTTTTTGGTTGAATGATCTTGATAAAACGCATGAAGTACACGTAAAAGATCCACCATTTCTTCGTGAAAGGAGAGTAAGTCATCACCACTATTTGCCCTAAGGTCGGGTAGAACATAGCTTTTTTTACCAAGAAAAAGGGCTACTTCAGAAGCTTGTAAAGCCTCTTTTTCGCCTTTGACGCCTAAAAGTTGAAGGTCATTTTTGGTCTGTAAAAATTCATAACACGCAGCTTGTAACAATCAATCCCTTTGCTCTTCATACGAAGGTGTCTCAACACTCTCCATTTTTATTTTACTCTCGCCTTCAAAAATAGCTTTGGCTTCAATCACAAGCTCTTTTGCAATGACTTTACCTAAGAACTTGCCACCTTCTAAGACTTCAACGTTATCACAATTGGCATTGCCTTCAAAAAGACCGTTGATAATCAAATGGCTTGCATTAATTTCACCGCTAATTTTGCCTTGCTTTCCAATGATAACAATGCTATCAGAGAGTATTTTACCGATGATTTCGCCGTCTACATGTAAACGTGTTTGGCAGTTGAAAATGCCCTCTATTTTAGCTCCACTGGCTATAATGGTTGTCTCGGAAGCGGGTACTGTTGTTGTGTATTGATCAACTTTATTAAAGATTCCCATGTGACTCTCTTCTCCTTTTTAAAGATTTCCATAAAATTAGACCCTCTCCATCTTAAAAATGGTTGTGGATCAAGTATTCGTCCAATAAATTTTACCTCATAATGCAAATGAGGACCTGTTGTCATCCCACTAACACCAGAATAAGCAATAATATCACCTTTTCTTACAAATTGTCCCTCTTTAACGACTGGTTTATTTTGTAGATGTGCATAATAACTTTCAAATCCATAGTTGTGACTGAGTGAAACGACATTACCATACCCACTGTTTTGATTGTATTGTGTAAATTTAACAACGCCGTCTGCTGGTGCTAAAACAGGTGTTCCAACAGGAGCCCTTAGATCAATTCCCGTATGAAATTCTTTTCGTTTTAAAATAGGATTGTCTCTCCATCCAAAAGGCGACGAAATCTCGCTGTACGCCATAACATCACCACTTGGAATATTATCAAAAAATGTTTTTTGTTGCATCACGGTAAGATCAATCTCTTCAAGTCGGTTGTCGATGTTTTCTTCTTCATTGACACGAAGACCGATCATCTCTTCCATATTACTGATTTTATCGCGAATATTTTCATACTCTTGCGCTTTTTCAGAAATCTTGCTTTGAAGCTCTTCATTTTGCGTTAAAAGAAGATTTCGTTCAGCAACAGCACTCTCTTTTTTAGCTTCTAAACTTGTAACTTCTTTCATCAAAAATAAAATAACAAAGCTACCCACTAAAATAACGAGCGCTACAAACAGTGTAAAATAGAGTAAAAATTTCTTAATCAGCTGATGTAATAAAAAATGCCTCGAACCATGTACATCGGAAATTGTAACGGTAAATTTATTTTTCACATAAAACCTTTAAAAAAGCTTCCACAACCGAAAAAGAGCCAAATACTAAGTACTCTTTGTTCTTTTGGATAGCAAAAAAGGAAGAGATTGGAAGTGTCAATGCACGAGCAGCGTCATACAAATCGCTCTTTGCAGCAGCTCTTGGGCTGTCGATCTCAATCACTAGAATCTCTTCGATAATGGGTTTTAAAGTCTCTAAAATGACTTTAAAATCTTTATCTTTATAGCTATTATAGACCAAAATAACCTTTTTTTCACCTAAACTCTTTTTCAAAGCTTCAGCTGCCATTACATTATGCCCTACGTCAATGGTGACATTGGGTAAAATTTTTTGACAGCGCCCTTGTAGAACGGAAGGAAAAAATGTTTTTAGATCACAATCATACCCAAGTATTTTTAATGCGCAAAGTGCTGTTTTAAAATTCTCTTGCAGATAAAGAGGCAATCCCAACTCTAGCGCATACGCATCAAGTTCCAAACACGCCTTTGAATCAAAAAAGTCTTCCACGCAGTAGAGATGACTGTCAATTTCTTGCGCTTTGCGAGTAGCGATTGGAAGGATTTTGGGAGAGTATTGTTTCGCCAAAACAAAATCTGTCGTCACACTATTAATTTTTGTCTGAGCAATTTCTTCGATGCTCTCGCCTAAAAATGCTTGATGATCCAATCCAATAGGGGTGATGATAGAAAGACATTTAGGGAAAACATTGGTAGCATCATATTCACCCCCAAGCCCTGCTTCAAAGACGACATAATCGCATCTTTTGCAAAAAATACTTATGGCTAAAAGTGTCGTATATTCAAAATAGGAAAGAGCTTCCGCCATCGAAGGCTCTAACCAAGAGAGCAGTTCTTGATGCGCTTGCTCTAAGGTTGCATCATCCACATCTGAGCCATCGAGCCAAATACGTTCATTAAACTTTAGAATATGAGGAGAAGTATAATGTCCTACATGTAAACCATTGGCTCTAAGCATTTGCGCTAAAAAGCGTCCTGTTGTACCTTTACCATTTGTGCCTACAAGGTGAATAATTTTAGGAAGGGTAAAATGCGATTGTATGCTTTCGTACGTTTGAGGCATACGTGCATAATCAATCACATCATAAAAAAGCGGTTTTGTCTCTAAAAAGGATTGGAGTTGCATTAAAGCACTGGCATCACTTGGTTTCGTCCAGCCTCTTTTGCTTTATACAAAAAGCCATCGGCTGCACTGATGGTCTCGTCTTTGGATTTTTCTAAAGAGCGTTGAGCAACACCGCAACTGACCGTCACATTAATGCGTTCATTTTTATAAAGAAACTTAAATTGCTCAACGATGGAGCGAATTTTATCGGCAAAATGAACTGCATGCGCAAGGTCGGTACTAGGCAAAATCACCAAAAACTCTTCGCCACCATAACGTCCAACAAAATCAACTTGTCTAATGTACTTACGTAAAATTTTGCCAACAGTCGAGAGAATAACATCACCCGCTTCATGCCCGTATGTGTCATTGACTATTTTAAAATGATCAATATCGATAAAGCAGATCGTATAATCAATTTTGTAACGCATAAAGGCATCTTCCACACGATTCATCTCATTTGCAAGAGCTCGTTTGGTTGCCACATGAGTTAGATAATCTTCTTTGACCTCTTGTTTTGCCACTAAAAGAGCGGATTCTAATTTAGAAACGCGGTTTTGGAGTTTGGTAATGGTCTCCTGATTATTCATCATTTTTTCACTCAGAGACTTGGTCTCATTTTCCAAAGAGGAAGCAATATTTAAAAGCTTAACGTGAACATTTTCAAAACTATCATGCTCGAAATTAATATTTTGTAAATCTGCTTTAATGACTTTGACCTGTTCATGACTCAAATTACTACTTTGAATCAGTTCCATAATCTTTCTATTGATTTCATCCAGAATTTTATCTAAAGCAGAAACTTTCTTTTGTACTTCTGCTTTATCTAACTCTATACGCTTTGAAATAAGATGCTTAATCTCTTGTTGGAATGCAGGAGTACCTAGTGCATCAGGAGAATTACGCAATTCATTACTAATAGAAGCTAATTCATCATTCATTCCAGAAGCGATAGAAGGTGAAAGTGATGCGATAATAAGAGGAACAAGTGTTTTATAGAGTTCTGTGCTCGTATCTTTACTCATGATGCGAATGAGATCTCGCACCATCATTTCAAGATCATCTTTACTCACATGCCCAAATACGTCCAATTTTTTAAGATAACTGTCATCGTAATTGGAGATAAAGTCAAACCATTTTTCCTTAACAAGCTCAATGGATTGAAGATTCTGATGAAAATCAAGGCGTTCAAGTGAAGCATTTGCCAAACTCGTGGCTTTTGCATCGTGTAACAATGTAATGGCTTGAAGCACTCGCTTTGTCAAAATTGCAAGGACATTAACCATTTTAAGGGCATCACCCTCATTGGCACGATTTAATTTCGCTACCAAAAATGCCAGAAGTTCATCGACAGAGCTGATATTAAATCGCTTCATATCGGTAACAATATTAGGATCAAGTTTTTTGGTATATTTATCTACTTTTTGACAATCTTCAACAATAACACCTTTTTGTTTAGCAACTTTACAAAAGACTTTCGCATAATTATCAGGTGTTAAATTAAGATGCTCCGCTTTAATAAGCTCTAGTGCATCTTTAATGATTTCATTAATTGTTGTTGCCATTACGGAGTCCTTTAATAGCTATCTTTGAAACAAACTCATCTAAAGCATCACTCGCTGCATATCGAATTGCATCAAAACGATTATTATCAGAGATAACACTGTTAGATTCAATAGAAAAATCGTATTCTCCTGAAGCGGTTAATTTTTGGACTTTCTTAGTTTCATCTTCATAGTCTATTGCCAAAATAACTGTGGTTTTATAGGCGACAACATAACCGTATTTATCATACACGGTAGGAGAGAAAGCAATGGAACCAATCTTTACATGTAAAACACTATCTGCTTGTTCTTTAGCGACCAGCTTTCCGCTAAAACGGCTTACAATCGCTTCATTGACTGCATCTTTAATGAGAACACTATTTCTTGGATCTTGTCTTGAGATCGTAACTTCTGCATATATTTTATTGCCCAATGCTTGCTTTGCATAATAAGATGATGGTTTATAACCACATCCACTGAGAAATGCCAACATCAAGATTCCAAGAAATAGTCGTTTCATCTTATTTTACCACCAAGTTAATCAGTTTATTTGGAACATAGATCTCTTTGAGAAGCTCAGTATTTTCTAACCATTTTGCAACACTCTCTTTTCCAAGGCGTAATGCTTCTTCTTTAGAAACAGATGTTGCTACTTCAATTTCTGAACGTTTTTTGCCATTGACCGTCACGGCTAATATCATACTATCTTCTACAAAAACTTCTTCTTTCATCGCAATAGGCGTTAAGTTGGCACAACCAAAAAGCGCCTCACTCATCTCCCAGCACAAATGCGGAACAATCGGCTCCAAAAGATTTAAAAGAATAAAATAACCCTCACTCCAGACCGCTGGATCATTTTGATCGCCAAGTGCATTTAAGGCTTCCATCGATGCTGCTATTAGTGTATTAAAAGTATAACTTCCCTCATAAATCTCATTTGACTTTTTAAGTGCTTCATAGACTTTCTTGCGAGCATACTTGGATTCTTTAGAAAGTAATGCATGATCAATACTTGGAATTGCTTTACATGTAAGCGCATTTTCACTCTTTTGAGCAAAACGTTTCAAAAATCTAAAGGCACCTTCTACCGCACTGTCGTTCCACTCAAGCTCTTTTTGCGGAGGCGCTGCAAACAGGATGAAAAGGCGCGCCGTATCAGCACCATAGGTTTTGATAATCGCATCAGGATCAACGGTATTGCCTTTAGACTTGCTCATTTTTGAGCCATCTTTAAGCACCATGCCTTGTGTCAATAAGTTTGCAAAAGGCTCATCACAACTCACATAACCTAAATCACGCAGTACTTTTGTAAAGAAACGAGAGTAAAGAAGATGTAAAATCGCATGTTCAATACCACCAATGTATTGATCGACATTCATCCAGTAGTTTGCACTCTCTTTATCAAAAGGTACATCATTCCACAACGATGGATCGGTGGTATAACGTAAAAAGTACCAACTTGATTGAAAAAAGGTATCCATGGTATCGGTTTCACGAACAGCTTCACCATTACATGTAGGACATTTTGTGTGCTTCCATGTAGGGTGCTTATCAAGAGGATTGCCTTCTCCTTTAATCTCAACATCATCAGGCAATGCCACAGGAAGATTTTCAATCTTTTCTGGTACAAGTCCACATTTTGGACAATGCACCATTGGAATTGGAGCACCCCAATAACGTTGACGGCTAATACCCCAGTCACGAAGTTTATAGTTAATGACTTTGGTGCCCATTTTGTTCGCTTCAAAATGCGCAATAATTGCTTTTTGTGCACTTTTAGAATCAAGCCCTGTAAATTCTCCTGAATCAACAAGTTTTCCATACTCAGTTGTTGCTGCACTACCATCAAAAGGAGTTGTTGTTTCAATGCTTTGAATAATCGCTAAATCATACTTTGTCGCAAATTCAAAATCTCTCTCATCGTGCGCTGGAACTGCCATAACAGCACCCCCACCGTACTCGATCAAAACAAAATTTGCTACCCATACAGGTACATTTTTACCGGTAAGTGGATGAATAACGTCAATTTCTAAACTGACACCCTCTTTTGGTGCTTGAGCACGATCACGCGCACCCACGCTTTGCATTTTTTTAATTTGAGCAATTTTATCTTCGCTTAATAACTTATGCTCAATCAGATATTTAACAATGGCATGTTCGGGTGCAAGTGCCGAATAACTAACGCCATAAATCGTATCAGGGCGTGTGGTGAAAACTTTGTAGCTTTCAAATTGATTGCCAAGTTTTGCTTTAGAAGCATCACTAAGGGTAAAAGAAAACTCTAACCCTTCACTTCTGCCTATCCAGTTTTCTTGCATTGTTAAAACTTGACTTGGCCAGCCTTCTCTTAGTTTTTCACAATCATCAAGTAGCTCTTGTGCATATTGCGTGATTTTAAGGTAGTAACCTGGAAGTAATCGTTGTTCTACTGGGTTATCACAACGCCAACAACACCCTTCTTCGACTTGCTCATTGGCTAAAACCGTTTGGCAGGTATTACACCAGTTTAGTGTGGCACTTTTTTGATAGACCAATCCTTTATTAAACATCTCAATAAAAATACGTTGTTCGTGTTTGGTATAGAGCACATCACTTGCGGCAAATTCTCTTTTCCTGGAAAAAGAGAGTCCTAATGAGGCAAGCTCTTTACGCATATAGTCTATGTTCTCATACGTCCATTTTTTAGGATGAACACCATGTTTAATCGCAGCATTCTCAGCAGGCATACCGAAACTATCCCACCCAATTGGATGCAAGACATTAAAACCATTTTTACGGTGATGACGCGCTATGGCATCGCCTATGGTATAGTTGCGAACATGCCCCATGTGAATACGTCCACTAGGATAAGGGAACATACTTAAAATATATTTTTTCTTTTTACTCATATCGGCAAGGGGTTCAAACGCATTGGTTTGTTCCCACTTTTGCTGCCATTTTTTTTCAAGTTCTAAAGGATTGTATAACATCTTCTCTCCATCAAATTAAACGGTACCTTTTTCATACTGTGAACGCATTTTCTCTTTTTCGATCTTGTTTTTCTCTTTGAGTGCAATTTTATTTTTGTACTCTTCTACGCTAAATCCAAGTACCTTTAAAAAAGGTGCAGAAATAAAAATAGAACTATAACATCCTACAATAACACCTAGAAGCATCGTAAAGCTAAATCCATGAATAATCTCTCCACCAAAAACATACAGTGTTAATACAACAAAGAATACCGTCAATACTGTCAAGACAGTACGTGAAAGTGTTTTCGATACAGAAACATTAATGACCGTCATCAAATCTGTCTCTTTAGTGCTTTTGAGTTCTTCACGAATACGGTCGTAAATAATAATTGTATCATTAATAGAGTAACCAATCAGCGTTAAAATAGCCGCTAATACATCCAAGCTCATCTCGACTTTGAAGAGAATAAGCGCTCCCACTGTAATAGCAACATCGTGTAACAACGTGATAATAGAAGCAACCGCAAAGGTCCATTCAAAACGAACAGCAACATAAATCATAATACCTAGCATACTAAGGGCTGCTGCCATAATACCTTTTTGCCTGAGTTCGCCACCCACTTTTGGACCTACAATGTCGACTTTACGAACATCAAATTTGCCCGTATCTTTAAGAAGTGCTCTTACTTTATCCCCCACATCTTCACTGACACCGCCAGAGGTTGAAGCAAAGCGAATTTGGATCTCTTCAGGTGAGCCAAACTCTGTAATAAGTGCGCCGGCAAACATTTTGTCTTTGGCAAGATCATCTCTGATTTTATCAATCGGTGCATGCTGGTCATACTTTAACTGAACAATAGTACCACCTGAAAAATCTATTCCGTACTCAAGTCCTTTGGCAAAGAACAGAACAATGGAGAGTAGTGCTATCGAAAGTGTCGTTGTAATGAAAAAACGACTGACCTTCATAAAATCATAAATTTTATGCTGTGAAAAAAACTCCATTAGTGACTCCTCTTCATACCAAACCACAAGGAAAGGTTCTTACTTTTTTCAATACGTGGCATTAAAAATTCATAAATACCATGTGTTCCTAAAATGGCAGTTAGCATGGAAACACTAATACCAATAGCGGTACTAATTGCAAATCCTTTAATTGGACCCGTTCCGTACACATAAAGTAGTACTGATGTAATGATTGAAGTAACATTACTATCAAGAATAGCACTCATTGCATTTTCATAGCCATGCTCAATCGCTTGTCCCATGGGAACCCCTTGCCGTAAAAGTTCCCTTATACGTTCATTGATAATAACGTTTGCATCTACTGCCATACCAATGGTCAAAACAATACCCGCCATACCAGGTAGTGTCAATGTTGCTCCAAAGAGCGCCATGATGGCAATCAATAAAAAGAGGTTAACAATCAAAGCGATATTGGCAACAACACCTGCTATACGGTAATAAAAGAGCATAAAGCCTGAAACAAGTACAAAACCAGAAATCAACGCTATCAAACTTGCTTGAATACTATCAGCACCTAATGAAGGTCCAATACTTCGTTTTTCAAGAAGCGTTACAGGAGCCAGTAGCGCACCGCTTCGAAGTGCAATAGCAACATCGTGTGCTTCTTTCACACTAAAGCCGCCACTGATTTGTCCACTGCCGCCACCAATACGTTCACGAATCACAGGATCAGAATAGACTTTATTATCCAAAACAATCGCTAAACGATTGCCAATATTATTAGCTGTAAAATCACCAAAGATTTTTGCACCCTCAGAGTTTAGGGTAAAGTTAATCACCGGCTGATGCATTTCGCTAAAAGCAACTTTGGCATCACTGAGCATACTGCCATCAAGAACAGGGATCTCTTTTAAAATGTGTTTTACCTGCTCACTTCTAGCATCGGGTAAAATGACATCACCATACTGTGCCGCTTCCATTGGGCTCATTGTATTGGTACGATCTTTACGTTTTTCATCCACAGCCATAAGTTGCAAATGCGCTGCTTTTGCAATGAGTTCGCGCGCACGTTGTTCATCATCGGCTGTTTTAATACCAGGAAGTTCCACTAAAATTTTATCATTACCTTGTTTAGCAACATTCGGTTCTGAAAGACCAAATTGATCCAAACGGTTACGAATCGTTTCTACTGCTTGAGAAAGAGCATATTCGCGAATAACGTCTTTTTCTTTATCACTAAGTGAAAGCGTATAACGAAGTGCTTCTTTATTGACTTGTAAACCGCTAATAGTCTTGAGCATTTCATCAATTTTTTTCTCTTCATCTTTATCTAAAAGTGTAAAAGAGAGAAGCTCTTCATCAATACGGAAATCATCAATGATGATATCTCCGCTTTGTGCAAAAAATTTGATACTAGAAGCGATAGATTTGATTTTTGATTTGATAGCTTCTTCAGTTTGAACACCTAAAAGCATGTGAAGACCGCCTTGAAGATCAAGACCTAATGAGACTTTAGCACCTTTTTCGCTTTGGAAGAAAGTGGGCATTGACATGCCCACCCCAAAAATAATAGCGATTAAAAAGATAACTAAACGATAGTTAAATTTTCCTCTATTCATCGATTTTCTTTGCGATATATTCTCTTGAAACCTTAACCATGATACCTTCATCATTAAGCTTAACTTTGATAGAATCTTCCTCAGGTTTTACGACTTCACAGATCAAACCACCGCTGGTAATAACCTTGTCGCCCTTTTTGAGTGCATCAAGCATCTCTTTATGTTTTTTCACCTGTTTTTGTTGTGGTCTAATCACAAGAAAAAAGAAAATTGCGAAAAGAACAACGAGTGGTAGTAAAGAAGAGAGTAAACTTGCAGAACCTTGCATGGAAATCCTTTATGAAAAAAAATTTAGACATCTATTTTACCCGCATTTACATAATAAAAGCCTTTGTTATAGCACTCTTGCTTTCTGCCTTTATCTACCTCGATTATTTTGGGCTTACATTCCTCATACTTAACACGACGCTCGCGTTGATTGGCTTTTATTTGCTGTTAGGTGAAAATCGCATCGTTTGGTTTTGGAGTGGTTTGTTTATAGGACTTTTGTGGTTTTACTGGATCAGTTTTAGCTTTGTTTACTACGATTTAGCTTTTCTTATACCCTTCATTATTTTGGGTGTTGCTTTTGTTTATGGTATTCTTTTTTGGCTTATTGGTCGAGTGGGGAGTCGTTCTATTTACGTGCAACTTCCGTTACTTTTTGGCGTCAGCTTTGTTGATCCTTTTAGTTTTAACTGGCTCAAACTTCAACTCATATTGCTCGATACTTATTTTTCGACCACACATCTTGCATTTGGACTTTTTTTAAGTGGTATTACCCTTTTTAAAGCACTACCAAAATGGACAAAAAGCGTTGCACTTCTACCGCTCATTGCGGCACTCTCTTTCAACCATACGACTTTGGAATTTCCTAAAATTGATGTGGCTTTACCCATCATGCACATTCCACAATCCCAGCGTTGGGATGCCAAGTATCAACAAGAAGCCATTGATCTTAATTTTGCATTGATTGAAAAAGCTATTGTTGAGAAAAAAGAGCTGATTATCTTTCCTGAGAGTGCATTTCCTCTCTACTTAAACCGTGCCCCTCGTTTGATTGAAGCTTTGAAAAACTACTCTGAACGGATTACGATTGTGACAGGGTCATTGACGTATGAAGAGAATGAAGGTTTTTACAACTCTTCGTATCTTTTCCAAAAGGGAGAGATGCAAATTGCTCACAAGATTGTTCTTGTACCTTTTGGTGAAGAGGTACCTTTTCCTGCATTTATTGTTGAAATCATCAATAAACTCTTTTTTGATGGGGCAAAAGATTATCAAAAAGCCAAAGAGCCACACGATTTTGTGATAGATGGAATTCCATTTAGAAGTGCCATTTGCTATGAAGGAACAAACGATAAGCTCTTTGTGGAAAATCCTAAACAGATGATTGTCATTAGCAATAACGCATGGTTTAGCCCGTCAACTGAACAGACCTTGCAATATTTGTTGCTGCGTTACTATGCGAAAAAATATCAAACGGTGATTTATCATAGTGCCAATAGTGGCAAAAGCGGTATCATCATGCCCTAAAGGCACTCTTTTGAGTGCCTTTACGAGCTACATGTAAACTATTTTTTGAGTGCTTTAAAAATCTCGAGGCTATCCAGTTTTTCCCACGGATAATCACTTTGACCTACTTGCCCACGTGCCGCAACATCCGCATACAAAAATGTATCCGCGCTTGGTTTATCCAAGCCAAATTTTTGCGTAATCCAACGTGGTGTTAAGCTAAATGTCTCTAGTACAAAACTTGAAAGTTCATCATCACTCACACTGGTATAAGTTCCAGAGGTATCAACTGCAACAGATACTGGTTTTGCAACACCAATGGCATAAGAAAGTTGTACAGAGCATTTTTTAGCAAGTCCAGCTGCTACAATATGTTTTGCTATCCAACGTGCCGCGTAAAGTCCACTACGATCAACTTTTGTATAGTCTTTACTGGATTGTGCGCCACCACCAATAGGTGAGTATCCGCCAAAACTATCGACGATGAGTTTACGTCCTGTTAAACCAGAATCATGAAGCGAACTGTGGTTTACATAACGACCTGTTGGGTTAATGTGAATAATGGTGTCATTTGGATCGTAAAGTTCTGTTGGAAGCCCTGTATCGTCAATCAGCCCTTTAATCAAAGCTCTTACTTCTTCAATTGGCATATTTTCATTTGAAGGGGCTGAGACGACGATGGTGTGAATTTTTTGAGGTTTGCACTCTTCAAAATTTTGTTTCGTGCCATAATCAACGGTTACTTGTGTTTTGATGTCCACACCTAGTTTATGGTTATGAGCAAGCGCATAGTTATACACTTTATCGCACAACATTCTGGCATAGGTAATGGCAGCTGGCATAAAATCAGCCGTTTCAGATGAGGCAAAACCAAACATAATACCTTGATCGCCGGCGCCAATTTCGCCACTCTCTTGGTCAACACCTTGGTTAATGTCGCTACTTTGTTGATTAAGAAGGACTTGTACTTTCACTTCATCAGGGTAAAGGCACTGCTCTTTTGTAAAAGCAGATTTGCCATCGTATCCGATTTTAATGAGTGCATCTTTCACAATTTTTTCATAATCTGCAAAAGAGAGAATGCTTTTTGTATTGACCTCTCCACCAATAATGACGTGCTTACCGGCAACAAAAACTTCGCTTGCGACGCGTGAGTTTTTATCGGCAATGAGAAGTGTATCAACAATGCTATCAGCAATGATGTCAGCACATTTGTCAGGGTGACCTGGGCTTACCACTTCAGAGGTAAAAAGGTAGTGTTTTGTGTGTTCCATTTTTGTTTTCCATTTCTTTGTTTTCCAGCAAAAGCCTAAACCTCTGCATTGTTTTCCATCCCTTTGTTTTCCATTTATGGTTTCAAGAAGATACGAAACATAAAATAAAATTAAAAGTTTGAATAAGAACTCCTATGAGCCCACCGCGTATTAAGAAGAGTATAATACTCTCTTTATTCTAAAAATTTCTTTGACCATTTAGGCTTCTTTTATAACTCTTGAAAAGATAAAGAGTTTGCCCAGAGTGCGTTAATTTTTTAAAACTCAAAATTGAGTCATAGCCAAAGCTATGGCGATGTTTTTAGTTTTAAAAAGTGATGTGCTATAAGCGATACTCTTTTTTCAATGGGTTATGAAAGAAGTCTATTAGTTACTATGAAATGATAAGATTCCATAAACCAATACTGACAAATGAAAAGAGAATGCCTAAAGCAAGGGCATTAATCAATAAATCTCGATTCAACCCTCCCCTAATTCCAAAGACCACAGCCATCGTCATCGGAGGCATTGCTGTTTCTAAAAAAGTGACCCTAACCCATTCGGCTTTTAAATCGGCAAAGAAATAAAATCCTACAAGCATCAAAAGAGGTGCAATGACCATCTTAAGGCTGAGTGCGACCATATTCTCCTTGAAGTAAAGCGATAAGGTCCGAAACTCTAACTTCATACCTACGATAGCAGTGACCAAGGGAATCAGTGTGGCTTGAAACTTATCGAGAATTGTTTCAATGAGCGGCGGAAATTCTGTACCTTGAAAATAGATTGAAACCACAATAGCAAGAAGTGGCGGTGAAAAAACCATCTGTTTTGCGACATCGCGCACGCGTTGCTCTTGTCCTCCACCCCATGCGATGAGCGCTATACCAAACGTCATTAAGGCAATAAACGTACCAATTTGATCATACACCAACGCATAACTAACCGCATGCAGCGAGTAAAAAGACTCAATGTAGGAAAAGCCAACAAAGCCTGTATTGCCAAAGCCGACAATCACCATCATCGTGACAAGATTTTTTCGATCCATTTTCATAAAACGCCCAGCAATATAACCCAAGGCCAAAGAGAGTGCCATCGTCATATAGGCAATGAGAATAATGGAAAAAACTTCATGGCTAAATGTCATGTGACGAATTTTGGAAAGGGCTAAAGCAGGGAGTGAAAAGTAGATCACAAACTCGGTTAAAGCATCTGAAATATCGTGTTTGATTTTTTTAAAGATATACCCTAAGGCAACAAAAATAAAGACGGGAGCAACATTTTCAATCATCATAAACTTCTTTTACATGTAAAGGCAAAAAGGCGCACAATCACCACGGTTTCGTGGTAGAATTTTCAAAAGCGTTTTCTAACATACCTAAAAATTTCTCGCGTTCTATAACACACGCACCTAAAGATTGAAGATGATCTGTTGGGAGCTGACAATCGATAAAATCGCCACCTAAACTTTTCAGCTTCTCACACAATCCCACTAAAGCTGCCTTTGAAGCATCGCTTTTAGTTGAAAACATCGACTCACCACAAAAGACGCCTCCAAGGTAGAGTCCATACAAACCTCCAACCAATTCTCCCCCATAATAGCACTCCACCGAGTGAGCAAAACCCTTTACATGTAAAGTGCAAAATGCAGAAATTAAATCCTCACTAATCCAACTCTTTTGTCCTTTTGAAACTCTGGTTTCCAAACACAAGCGCATTACCTTCTCGAAGCAGGTGTCATAACGTATCTCAAAATGTTTCATGCTTTTGGCGAGACTTTTTGAGATTTTAATGTGCGAGGGAAAAAGAATAAGTCTAGGATCGGGCGACCACCAAAGAATCGGATCGCCCTCATTAAACCATGGGAAAATGCCTTGAACATAGGCACGAAGCAAGCGATCGGGTTTAAGATCGCCACCCCATGCTAAAAGCCCTTCAGTACTGGCATCCATGGGGTCTGGAAACGTATAATCGTTTGGATGCAACTGAGGAATAAGTATCTTAGTTGCCACCGCTGTAACTAAACACCAATTTTTTAGATTTATAATCTATTTTACAGACACCGCCATTTTTAAGCTTACCAAAAAGAACTTCTTCGGAAAGTGGTGTCTTAATTTGTTCTTGAATAACACGACGCATAACACGAGCACCCATCTCCTTGCTATACCCCTCACTCGCGAGGAATTTTTTAGCAGCAAGACTTGCGACGATCTCTACTTTTTTATCTTTAAGTTGATCGGTGAGTTCACCTAAAAGCTTCTCGACAACGTTGATCATCACAGACTCTGAAAGCGGCGCAAAATGGATCACCTCATCCAATCGGTTTCTAAACTCAGGAGAGAAGAACTCTTTGATCGCATGGTCGGTTCGACTCGTTTCACTTTTTGTAAAGCCCATTGTTGGGGCTTCTTTTGTTCCAAGATTGGATGTCATGATGATGATGACATTACGAAAATCGATCTTTGTACCGTTATTATCGGTCAAGGTCGCACTGTCAAAAATTTGCAGCAAGATGTTCAGCATATCAGGATGCGCTTTTTCGATTTCATCCAAAAGAAGAACGCTGTAAGGATGCTTTTTAATCGCTTCACTGAGCTGTCCACCCTCATCATACCCCACATAACCAGGAGGCGCACCGATCAGACGACTTACCGTATGCTTCTCCATATATTCGCTCATATCGTAACGCTCAAAATGCACGCCTAGCTCGAATGCGAGCTGTTTTGCCACTTCGGTTTTGCCCACACCTGTTGGTCCTGCAAACAAGAAAGAACCAATCGGAGATGTAGGATTTCCAAGCCCAGCGCGACTTCGTTTAATGGCTTTAACCAACGATTCAATCGCTGTATCTTGACCAAAAATTTTAGATTTGAGGTGTGCTTCTAAGTGTTGCATCACTTCACCTTCATCCTTGGTGACACTGCGGCTTGGTATGTTGGCAATTTTGGCAAGAACAGCCTCAAGATCGCTCATCTCAACCACTTTTTTGCGCTTCTTAGCGAGGTGAAACGATGCACCCACTTCATCGATGAGATCAATCGCAGAATCGGGTAAAAATTTATCGCTAATGTATTTTTTGGCAAGCTCCACAGAAGCCCTTATGACTTCATTTGGGTACTTCACACCATGATGTTTCTCGTAACTTCCTTTAAGCCCTTTAAGAATCAAAAAGGAGTCCTCAATGCTTGGCTCTAACACATCAATCTTGGCAAAACGACGACTCAGTGCTTTGTCTTTATCAAAGAAATTGCGAAACTCCCCATACGTTGTAGCCCCTATGCAGCGAATTTTCCCAGAAGCGAGTGCTGGCTTTAAGAGGTTAGACAAATCCATTGAGCCCCCACTTGTCGCACCCGCACCTACGATGGTATGAATTTCATCGATAAATAAAATAGCCCCTTTTTTCGCTTCCAATTCAGTAAGGATCTCTTTGAGGCGTTTTTCAAAATCACCACGGTATTTGGTACCGGAGAGAAGTGCTCCCATATCAAGGGCATAGACAGGTGTATTTTTTAAGATTTCAGGCACTTCGCCCTCACTAATCTTCTCAGCCAAACCTTCTACGATGGCAGTCTTTCCAACCCCTGGCTCACCCACTAAAAGAGGATTGTTTTTCTTTCGGCGACACAAAACTTGCATCACGCGCTTTACCTCATCGGCTCTGCCAATGAGAGGATCGATCTGTTTTTGTTTAGAGAGGGCAATCAAATCAAGTGTGTATTTTCCAAGCGCGCTCTCTTTTTGCTCACCAAGACTTTGTTCTTTATTGTGAGGAGCATTTAACGCAGTGACTTCTTCAACAACGAGCAGTTTATCGACGCCTTGTTGCAACAGAAGCGACACACAAAACGCATTGCTCTCATCCATCATGGCGATTAAAAGATCAAACACACTCGCTTCAGATTTACCCGCACTCTTTACATGTAACATCATCGACTCAACGACGCGAGAAAGCGCTACGGTCTCTAATGGCTCGTAATTCTCATCACTTGGAACAACTTGCGGATTTGCCACAAAGTATTTTTCCATAGAGCGTTGCAAGAAAGTGATGCTTAGACCACAATTGATAAGAAGCTCTGCCACATTTTCATTGCTCAAAAGAGCAAAAAAGAGGTGATCGACGGTGATGTATTCGTAACGATGCTTTCTAACAAACGCAATGGCATCGTTAAAAACGAAATTGAGTTCTTGACTGACCATAATGACCTCCTTCTTAATTGTTACACGCAAGCCAACAAAGTTGGCAAAATTATACTTATCATTCTGCTTCCATAATGGCACGAAGCGGAAATTGCTCCTCTTTTGCCATTTTTCGCACATGTACTATTTTTGTTTCTGCAATCTCATACGTGTAAACGCCACACAGTCCTTTACCTTGTTCATGCACCAAAAGCATGATCTCGGTTGCTTTTTCAAAACTATGATGAAAAATCTGCATCAAGACTTTAATGACAAATTCCATGCTACTATAATCGTCATTGAGCAGCAGAACTTTGTACATTCTTGGCTCTTTTACATCAATGGCGTCAATCGTCTCGTTTTGAAAATTGCCCTCTACATGGTGCATTTAAAGCCTCTATTTTGATGTGAGTTTATCAATATCTTTTTGGATAATATCCAAGCCTACTTTTCCAATATAAAACTTATTCTCAGGATTCGCGCTGTAAATGTCCGTTATCTTTTGATAGCTACCATCTTTTAAAACGACTTTAAACGGCACTTGCAATGTCTCTTTGTATTTAATATCTTGCAAGATGGTCTCAACCAATTTTTTATTTTTAGGCGAATTGGTAATGAAATAGTAAGCATTGTATTTTGCCGCAAAATTCTCTACCACGTACTCGTCACTCACCTCTTCAAAAAAGTTAAGCCCGATGAGCATCACATCATCAGCATTTTGAAGCTGAAAATCCATGAGGGAAGGAGCTTCTTCTTGGCATGGTGCGCAGAAAGTACCAAATATATCAATCAGGACAATCTTACTTTCATCATCTTCAATCACAAAACCACCATTTTTACGAAGCAATGTCAGTTTTGCGCCCGCTACGCTTTTAAGTTCTACTTTATCGCCCTCTTTATAGGTCTCTTTCAGTGTTGGCGCATTTGATTTTTCAGAGCCACACCCCAAAAATAGTAGTGATGTTATAACCGCGATTAAGCTGATTAATTTTTTCATGTTTCCCTCGTATAACTTTTGGTTTATTCTACTTTGTTTAAATAAATAATATGTAAACTACTCTTTATAAGCATGATTTTTCATGGCTGTTTTAGCTTCTCTTTGGGCATCTTTTTCTTTTAAACTCTCGCGCTTGTCGTGTTCATTCTTTCCACGCGCCAACGCAATCTCCACTTTAGCAAGATTTTTGCTGTTAAAATAGATCGAAAGTGGCACAATCGTTAAGCCATCTTTGGCGACTTTCATATCCCATTTGCGTAACTGCTTTAGATGTAAAAGCAATTTCCGAGGGGCTCTCTCGTTAGGCGCATAGTTGAGATTCGCCGTTGAGAGATGTGAAATATGCGCATTAAGCAAAAAAGCCTCACCTTTGATAATCTTCACAAACGAATCTTTAAGATTGACTCTGCCTTGGCGAATTGCCTTTACTTCACTGCCTTGAAGCACAATACCCGCTTCAAGTTTTTCTAAAATTTCATAGTCATGGAACGCTTTTTTATTGCGTGCAACGGGTTCACCCATTTAAGTACCTCTTACTTTGCTCTAATTCTGAAAAAACTGCTTCCACTGCCGCTAAAAAACCATCCCTCTTTGGCATACGCACCAAGTTCTGGGTACGCTTTTAAACATGCAGGGAAAAGATCGTTTAGCGCTTCTTTACTAAACCCTTTTAGCAGTTCGGTACTTTTCAAGTCAACCATGTTGAGCGCAAGCGCTTGATCCATAGATTGCAAGAAATATTCCCTATATGTTTTATAGACCAATGCTGTGTTGCATGCTAATGGTGGGGTAAAAACTTCAATATCAAGGGCGGATTCATCAAACTTTTCAACCACCTCTCCAATGCCGCTCACATTGGCACTCTCATAACCTGAGACAAAAAAAGCAACATCGGCACCCACGTCGCTTCCAATGCGCATCATTTCATCTCGTTCAAGCCCTAAATTTGCTCTCTCATTGAGCATTTTTAAAAAGGTCGCTGCATCACTACTTCCTCCCCCTAGCCCTGAGCCTGTAGGAATATTTTTCTTTACATGTAAAGCGTATTCGCTCATCACACGCTCGACCTCTTTGCCAAATCCTTGCGTTTTAAGCACTTCAAAAATGCGGTAGAGCGTATTATGTTCCAACGCACAATTAAACTCCCCTACTAACTCAAAAGCTTCGGTACTTTTTTTAGGAATGAAACTGAGCGTATCCCATAAAGAAGGCACAATCATAAAGCGTGAAAGCAATTCATGGTAATTCCCACGTTTGCCCACGATTTTAAGAAAAATATTGACTTTTGCGTGCGCTTGATAGTGCATTATTTAAGTTTCTCGCTAAGGCTAAAGAGTGCGCTATGATCGGTACTTTTACTCGCTTCAATATTGGACTCTTTAATTGCCTTTTCTAACTCTTCGCGAAGAATCAACATATCTTTGGGTGCATCAAAACCCAGTTTAACAACACCTTTTGAGATTTCAATAACACGAACGGTAATATTTTCATTTAAAACAACACCCTCTCCGACTTTACGTGTGAGTATTAACATGTTACGCCCTTAGCGATAGTGAATTTAGGAGATATTCTACTCCATTTGCGCTGATTTCTACAACGCTGAGCATCTCATCAAGGATGATTTGATAAATGCCCTCTTCTTGCTTTTCAAAATTTTGGGCACTCAGTTTTCGACCCAAGAGAATATCTTGAGTGTCGCCTAAGTAGTGGTTTAGGGGAAGATCAAGATAATCAAGGGGGTTAAGTGCTTTTTCATTATCATAGACAAAAGCCCCTTCATTCAGACGCTCTAACGCACTTAAACACCCACTAAATCCAAGCCTATGGGCAATCATCGCTCCAATGCTTCGTACATAGCCACCCTCTGAAATCGTAATCTCAAAGGTCAAAAAAGGATGCACATAATGCACTAAATGACAGTCATAAATCGTGCTTGTAATGGCTTTAAGTTCAAACTCTTTATCGTTACGTGCCAAGTCATACGCACGCACTCCATCAATCTTTTTAGCCGAATATTTAGGGGGCAAGTATGTTTTTTCTCCTACCATACTTTGCAGTACAAAGTTGACAGCATCAGGATGAAACGCCATCATCTGCTCGACATGTTCAATTTTTTCGATGTCTAATGTTGGACTTGATGCCCCCATCCAGAGTGTCGCCCGATACGTTTTAGGTGCTTTTTTTAAAAAACGAAACAGTTTTGTAAACTGCCCAAAAGCAATAATCAAAACGCCTTGAGCAAACGGATCGAGTGTACCTGAAAATCCCGCTTTCTTTACATTGTAACGTCGTTTAATACGGCTTAAAAAATGGTTTGAAACCATACTTGCAGGTTTATAGGCAACAAAAAGGCGATTGTCCACTATATCTTCTCCACAAATGAAGCTAAGATATCCCTTCTCGTACCACTAAAATTGATCTGAAGTTTAAACTCACGCCCCACTTTACTCACTTCGGTCACACGCCCAATACCAAAGATTTTATGTTTGACAAGGTCGCCTTTTTTAAACGAAGTCGTCTTCTCCAAGATCAAGCTTCCCTCACAGACACCCGCTTCTTTGAGAAAACGGCTCTTCGTAAGCTCTGTTCTACGACCTTTGTAAAAACGACTACCAGAAAAACTGAGTGTCAACTCTTTTTTTGCACGTGTAATCGCTACATAGCCAAGACGACGCTCCTCTTCGATGTCACTACCATCGCCAATGAGCGGGAAGAAACCCTCTTCCATACCAATGACAAAAAGGTATTCAAATTCCAAGCCTTTACTGGCGTGAATACTCATAATGGAGATATTTTCACTGTCAATCTGGTCTTGATCACTCTGAAGTGCCAACTCATTTAAGAAGTCATCGACACCCATTTGAGGATTTTGCTTGACATAATCACGGAAAAGTCCGTAAAATTCATCAATGTTGGAAAGACGCTCTAGCGAATCAGGTTGATTGTTATAGTACTCTTTAAGCGCAAAGGCTTCTTCGATTGCATCGATCATATCGTAGGTTGAGTTTTTCTGAATGCTTTGTATATGTGCGATATTTTGAACAAACTCTTTAAGCGCCAAAGAAGCCTTCTTAGTCGCCTCTTTTTCAATAGCCGCTTCGTTACATGTAATGTATTCATAAATGGATTGACGAGCATCATAAGCCGCTTTAAAGATACGCTCAATGGTGACTTTACCCAGTCCACGCTTAGGGCGATTAATAATGCGTTTAATTGAAAAATCATCATGGGGATTGGCAATGACGCGCAGGTAGCTGATAACATCTTTAACCTCAGCACGCTCATAGAACTTGACGCCTCCAACCATATTGTAAGGGATTTGCTCTTTATTAAGACCCTCTTCGAGTGAACGACTCAGCGCGTTAATGCGGTACAAAACAGCAATTTCATTCGGACTTATGCCACTTAAAATAAGTTTTTTAATGCGCTTTGCAATGGAGTGAGCCTCTTGATTTTCATCGTGTGAGTCCATCACTTCTATCGCTTTGCCGTCCCCTTTAGTACTCTCAAGCACCTTGCCGATACGCCCACGGTTATGCTCGATAAGATCATTCGCCGCTTTAAGAATTTGGGTGGTTGAACGGTAATTTTTCTCGAGCTTGACGATTTTGACATTGTCAAACGATGCGTGAAATTCCAAAATGTTTTTTATATTTGCACCACGCCAGCCATAAATACTCTGGTCATCATCACCCACAACACACAGATTGTTGTGCGTATGACACAATTTACGAAGGAGTTTGTACTGCAATTCATTGGTGTCTTGGTACTCATCAACCATAATATACTGATAACGACGGCTCACCTCTTCGCAAAGGGCATCATCGCTCTCTAAAATCTTATAAGGAAGCACCAAAAGATCATCAAAATCAACCAAGTTATTGGAGACTAAATAGTCTTCGTATTGCTCGTAAAGTTTAGCGATAAATTGATAACTCTTCTGCTCCGCTTTTTCCCATGCCACTTTAGGATCAATCAGGGAAGTCTTATAGCGTGAAATTTCACTAGCAATCATACCGGTAGGAAGTTCTGTGGAGGTACTAAAGCTTTTTAAGATACGTTTTTTATCATCGGTATCAATGACCACAAAACTGTTTTTACGCCCTATTTTTTCAATATGAAATTTTAAAAAAAGCAGACCAAATTTATGAAACGTACATAAAAGCGGTGGATAGGTATGCTCTTCTATCATTGCCATAGCGCGTTCTCGCATCTCACTTGCCGCTTTATTGGTAAAAGTAAGCGTCAACGTGTTCGCAGGAGGAATGCCTAAAGAGAGCAGATACGCTAAACGTGAGGTGATCGTCTTCGTCTTTCCACTACCTGCACCTGCTAAGATAAGCACAGGACCATCTACACATTTGACTGCATCTTGTTGTGATTCGTTTAACATCGCTAAATCTTGCATACGTTCATCTACTTTTTTATAATATAGTATCTTTATTATAGCGAAAAAAGTTTAAGCAAAACTCTTGGAACATTTCATGATTTTACGCATTGTTTTTACTATTATTTTTAGTTATAATCATGCAGAGTTACAAAAGATATTTATATAATTAATAAGGATTATTTCATGCTTAAAGATTTCTCCAAAGTAGAAACCTTTTTAACCGTTGTGCGCGAAAAGAGCTTCTCAAAAGCCTCTAAAAAATTAGGAATCAGCCAACCAGCAGTCACACAACAGATCAAACTTTTAGAAGAATATTTGGACATTCAGATTGTTGATCGTAAGAAAAACGGCATCAAACTGACCACCGCAGGCGAAGAACTCTATAAAGTAGCTATCAAACTTGAAAAACATCTCTTAGCCGCTGAACGTGAAATGTTACGATTGGTCAACAAAGAGGTTATTTTTGTGCTTGGGGCATCTCCTGTCATTGGCAACTATATTCTGCCAAATTTTCTCAATGATATTCAAGAAGCCATTAAAAATAATGTAATGCTCAAAGTTGAAGATGCTAGAGAAATTACTGAAAAACTCCTTGATAAAAAAGTGGATTTAGCATTGATTGAAGCGCCTATTTTTCAAGAGGGCATTATTTACCGTGAGTGGTTAGAAGATGAACTGGTCATCACCTCTCGCTCACCGCTTCCAAAGCTTGTTAAAAAAGAGGATTTGCTTTCTTATAACTGGATTTGTCGCGAAGAAGAGTCCAATACCCGTAAAATTATTCATGAGACATTTGAAAAAATGGATGTGGATTGTAAAAGTTTTAAAGTCAAAAGCATCGTCACAAGTTCCACGGCGGTAAAACATACACTGATGAAAGCTAATATTGAAGAGACACCAACGGTTTCGATTCTCTCAAAACATATTATTGCAGATGAACTGGAAAATGGACTATTGTATACAACAAAAATGAAGGGCTTGAAGCTCACACGAATGCTTTATCTCTGCTATATCAAAGACCGAAAGCATGACGCGTTAATCGATAATGTCATTAATTACATTATGAGCAAACAGGACATTAAAGCCTAGTTACGACTTCTTTACCAACTTTTGATTTTCAGGATTGGACATAAATGCTTCCATCGAGCGTTTAAGTCCACTCTCTTTGGGTAGCTTTTCAACGGTTTTTGGAGGCGTACTCAAGTTTATAAAAACAGGAATTTCTTCAATGATAATCTGCAAAATTGCCTCTATCGGCAAACTCACCAAAGAGCCAAAATTATCACTTCCAAAACCTGCTTCAAAGCTGATTTTACCATTGTAGATTTGCGTACTCTCAAAGGTATACCCTGCTAGAAAGAACATCGTAATGGGTTTAAACCCTTGACTGATCTGCATCGGCAAAGCAGGGTCAAATGATACATCAGCAATGTTAGTTAAAATGGAAAAATTAACCCCACGCTTTAGGAGCAACTCCAACACCTCTTTGGTGTGCTTTTTCATCAGAGTATGAAAATCCTCACTGCCAAGTAACGTTTCAAGCATTGCACATTCCTTTAAACTCCGCCAAAAGGGATTCTATTTCGCCAATACCTAATTGCCAAAAATGCTCATCCTCAATATCAAAACCAAATTTTTTAATGAGTTCTTTGGGGCTTTGGCTTCCCCCTGCACTTAAGAAGCTCGTATAATTTTGAACAAAAGTCGCTTTATCACTTTTTTTATAAAGTCCATAAAGTGCTAAAACAAGCAGCTGACCATAACTGTACGCATAGCAATAAAATGGAGAGTGAATAAAATGAGGAATATAACTCCACCACAAATGATAGTTTGAACTCAGCGTAATGCTTTTGCCAAACATCTTTTGGCTCTCTTCCATCCAGTATTTGTTAAACGTAGCAAGATCCAACTCACCTTCATGGGCATGCACTTTACGCTCAAATGTTGTAAAGTTGATCTGTCTGTAAAGTGTTGAGAAAATATCTTCTATCTTACTCGCATACAAAGCGCGTTTTTCATCCGCATTGAGATTCTCTTTGATCGCATCAAATACCAACATCTCCGCAAAAACGGAAGCGGTTTCAGACGTTGTTAAAGGGGTATCGCTTCCCAAATAGCCTACGTCGCGTGAAAGGTACTGATGAATGGCATGTCCTAACTCATGCGCTAACGTGAAAAGGTCGCGTCTTGTGTCTGTATGGTTTAAAAGCACATAAGGATGCGTTGAAGGCGTTGCTGGATGCGAAAAAGCACCCCCTCTTTTTTTATCTTTTGGAAGCACATCAATCCAGCCTTGTTCAAACGCAATGGAAGCGATCTCATAAAATTTAGGATTGAATTTTTTAAAAGCATCTAAAACAATCTGCTTTGAAGTTTTAAAATCATACTTCGCATTAGAAGTCTCAAGCGGTGCATAACGGTCATACTCAAAAAGTTCAGGAAGCCCCAAAAGTTTTGCTTTTTGCGTGTAATAATCTTGCACCAAATGAAAACTACTTTCCGCACTTTTAATAAGAGCATCAACACTTTTTTGTGTGATTTTATTATCCATGTGGCGTGGTTGTTCTGCATTTTTATAGCCTCGAAGCTCACACTCACTGGCAAGATCGGTTTTAATCATATTGAAAATATACGCCAAGAGTGGCTGATGCGGCTTAATGCCTTTGGTAAAAGCATTGGCTGCTTTTTGTCTTACGTCTCTGTTTTGGTCTTGGAGTTTGCTCAAAATCTCTTCTTCAGAGAGTTTTTCACCTTCATAAGAAAATTTGAGTCGGCTAAAATGCTCATCAAAAAGACGACTAAACGCTGAAGCTGACGTCATCTCTTTTTTAAGAAGAATGCGCTCTTCTTTTTGACTAAGCTGATACGGCTTTTCTTCCATAAGCGATTCGAGATAGTACTTGTACGTGGGAACTGAGGCAATCAACTCTTCTTGTTTTGGTTTGGAAAGTTTGTTAAACTCAAGTTCAAAAAAGAGAAGATTTTCAGCGATATTGGTGTGTGCTTGTTGGTATTTGGCATAAAAACCACCATTGTCACTATTGGTTGCAAATTTCAAAAATGCATACGTCATAATACGACCAAGCTTCTCATTGATCGCTTCATATTCTCTGATTGATTCTAAAAACTCGTTTACATGTAACTCTTTAAGTTTTCCTTTGCAAACACATTCAAAGCTTTTTGCGCGCGTTGCAGCATCTTTTAAATCTGCTTCTAATAACGCTTCATTTTCGTACAGTGCGGATAGATCCCAATTCAATATTTAGTCCTTAATACATACTTCTTTAACTATTTTAAACCCTATAAGAGCATTCATTATAGCAAATTTCTCCGATTTTTGAAGACTTTTAGTGTCTAAATGATCACACTTTAAAAACCCACTTGCAAGTAACCGAGCCCTGGTTGTGCCTTCTAAAAGCGGGTGTGAGGGTGTTTTCCACTCTCCATCAATCAAGAGCGCGATATTGGCAATGCTTGTATCTTGAAGCATCCCTTTACATGTAAAGATGACATCATCGACGTCACTTTGTAAATGCTTATTCAACGCTTCCCTGTTGCAATATTTATAGGCATATGCAACATCGGCTTCTATGAGTGTAAATGTCTGAATAACACGAGGTGTGTAGGGAAGATACTCTACCTTTAAAATCTCGGTGTCATACTCGACGCGCACTCTACATGTAAGCTCTTTGGGTGGCGTTAAAAGCTCTGCCAATGAAATTTTGTGCGTTGTACCATAAAGCTCTTTGCGTGTTTTATCAAACCGTGCTTGGTGAAATGAAAGATGTTCTATTTCGCCATCCACTGCTTTAAGTGTCTCAAAACAAGGGAACATAGACTTTGTCACACAGTTCATCGTACTCCTTTTGCGCCTCACTTAAAAGCGTTATGCCTCCTCCACTTTTAAAGAGGTACCCCTCGTCTGTTTTTTCTAAAAAACGAATCATCACCGCACTATCGAAACTTTCGCCATCGTAAATGCCAAAAACACCTGTAAAAAAACCTCTATCATACCCTTCAATGCGCTCAATGATTTTGACACTGCTACGCTTGGGAGTACCGCTGATGGAGCCTGCTGGAAGCAACGTTGCAATGATATGACCTATTTTTTCATGCCAATCTTCATCAAGTTTGCCCGCAATTTTAGAGCTTACTTGCAAAAGCTCTTTATCCCCTGCTTGAATCTTTTCCACATAACGAAACTGCTCGACACGCACCTCTTTTGAGACCATAGAGAGATCATTGCGTAAAAGATCCACCACCATCACATGCTCCGCTTTTTCTTTCTCATCGTTTAAAATGATCTCTTTGGCACTCGGAATACTCGCATCAATCGTACCTTTCATAGGATAAGTACTGATGCAATTTCCTTCAATTTTGACAAAACGTTCAGGTGAAAAACAGATAAACGCATCATGATAGCAAAGTTTAAAAGGAGCATTTGCCGCATAAAAAAGAGTTTCCAAAGGAGTCGAAAGCTCTACTTTAGTGGGTGCCGTTAGGTTGAGCAGATAGGTATTGCCCGCTTTGATCTCTTCGACCACCGCTTCAACTTTGGCTTTATAATGTTTGGGATTTGGATAGGTTTTATGCCATGAAAAATCTTTACATGTAACGTCATCTAAAGCGTTTGTTTTAGTTTCTAATTGGTATAAAACACCACTAGGTAACGCTTCAAGCGCAAAGAGTTCAAACTGTTTTGCAGCATAATCAATGACAAAGAAAAAAGGCTTCCTCTCTTTACCAAATGTATTGAGTTTTAATGCAAACTCAATGTTCAATCAGCTTCTCCAAAACCGCCATTCTCACCGCAACGCCGTTTTTGACTTGCTCTAGAATTTTTGAACGTGGGTCTTTCATCATCAAATCATCGACATCGACATTGCGGTGTACGGGACCTGGGTGAAGAATGATGATGTCTCGATCTTTCATCAGTTTTGATGTAATGCAAAAATCGGTTCCATAATCTTTCAGTGATGCGTATATCTGGTTCGCATGACGTTCCGTTTGAGCACGCAAACTCATAATGACATCCACCTCATCAATCACCTCTTCAATGCGGTGATGCACTCTAAGATCGGTTTGAGGAAGAAAATGGGGAGGTCCAACCAAGATGACTTCAACACCAACACGTCCTAAAAGTTCAATATTGCTGTTCGCTACGCGAGAATTTTTAATATCTCCCACAATCGCCACTTTCTTACCTTTAACATCACCAAAATGGCGTTTCATCGTGAAAAGATCTAAAAGCGCTTGGGTTGGATGTGCGTGGCTTCCATCGCCGCCATTGACAATCGGGCAGTTAACATAATTGGCAAGAATGTGAGGGACACCTGAGCTTTTATGGCGCACGACAATGGCGTCTGGGCCCATGGCATCAAGGTTTGCCGCAGTATCAAAGAGTGTTTCACCTTTACTCGAAGAACTACGTGAGACATCAAGGCTCACAACCATAGCGCCAAGGCGTTTGGCTGCAATTTCAAAACTACTGCGCGTTCTCGTAGAGTTTTCAAAAAAGATGGTGATGACCGTTTTGTTTTTTAGAATTTCGCGTGGTTTTTCATCCAAAAACTCCGTTGCTCGCTCAAACAACTTCTCAATTTCCTCCAACGAAAAATCCCGTGTATTAATCAAATGGTTCACGCACCGCTCCTTGATGATTTTGCAAAAATAATAACAAATTTTGACTGTAAGTTTTGTTAACACTTCATTCAAAACTCTGTGGTACAATTCGCAAAAAAGGAGATAACATGAAAAAAATCTTTTATGCCCCGCTTCTACTTTTGGGTTCTCTCCTCTATGCTGAGAGCTTTACGTTTCAAGAAGAGGTGCGTGTTACGAGCAGTAAACCAGAATATCGTATGGTTACCACACGAACACCTTTTCAAGAGTGTTGGGATGAACAACTCGAAACACACTATGCTCCACAGCCTCAAAATGATGGCAGTGGTGTTGTAGGCGGTGTCATTGGTGGTGTTGCAGGTGGCGTTTTAGGACACCAGATTGGTGGAGGAAGTGGAAAAACTGCCGCAACCGTTGGTGGAGCAATTGTGGGAACATTGGTTGGTAAAAACCTTGCGGAGCAAAATGATCGTGTTGCACCGCCTCCAACCTACAGAACCGAGAGGCGATGTACAACACGCTATGAAGAAAAAAGCGCTGAAAAATTTATGGGATACCGCAATACCGCCAACTATAAAGGTCAGAGCATTGTCAAATACTCCGATCAACCTTTAGAGTTTATCCACATGAGTGTCACGGTAAGCTACTAAACTCTCAATAATTTCGTTCATATTCTCTTGCAATGAGAGCACTCTGCCAAACAGTTTTTTAAAAAATGGCAGGGTGATCTCATCAAAAGAGCCACGATCCCCTTTGAAATTAATACACCACTCATAATCATCCACACCCAGAGTATCAAGCAGATGCAAATTGAGCAAAATGTCGTTAATGCACCCGAGTTGATCGTGCCCAACGAGCAGTGTCTTCGCATTAAAAAGGCGAATAAAATCGTACATGTAAAGATCTTCTTCAATAGGCACTAAAAGCCCGCCAGCCCCTTCAATAAGCACAATATCGCATAACTCTTCGATCTTAGCGTAAGCACTTTCCAATAACTCTAAACTAATCTTCTTACGCCCTTTTGCCACGTAAGGAGCCGCAGGAAGTTCAAACTGATAAGGGGCAATATCTCTCATCTTCAAAACTTCGAGTGCAGGATTTAAACGCTTTGCATTCTCAAAAAGCAGTGTGGCATCAAGCGGTTCTATAACAACACCCGTTTCTATGGGTTTCATCACGCCAACTTTAAACCCTTTGGCGCTGAGTGCTTCAAGAAGTTTGAGGGTGGTATAGGTTTTACCCACATCGGTGTTGGTTGCGGTAATAAAAATAGGAGGGTATTTCATGGAGACTCTTTTTTACATATTATAACAAAAAAGGCTTAGAGAAGACGGACGCCAAAAGAGCGCCCGTAGTGTTTTAACCTATTAAATAACGTGTTAAAAAAGCAAGTGAAGCGGCAACGATGTGTGGGGCACCATACAAAAAAGTTGCAAAGACTTGCACCAAAATGCTTTTTTTCAGCTTCATTCCAAAGATAATCAATGTACCAATAAATGTTGTCGCAAAGATATATGAGAGCGCATGAGTTAACCCATAGCTTGGATCGTACTTAATACTAGCAAGGGCTAAAGAGATCACATAACTTGCAATGAAAAAACCAATCACATTGGAGAGTGTCTCATAGCGTTGAAACTTCTCATAAAAATCTTCCACACTTGGAGGTGGTAGCCCCTGTGATTCTTTGAGTTTCTTAGATGCGATGGCTCTTTTCTCGAAGAAGAAAAAGACAACTAGCGTTAAAGCAACCCCAAGTGGAACGATTAAAAACAGTGCATCCATAACAAACTCCTTGTGTCATTTTTGTGATATTTGAAGATTGTAACGTTGGTTGGTTTGGGGGATGCTTAAAAGGAATAATTAATGATAATTTGCGCTACTTAAATCGTACGGGCACACAAAAATCCAAATCAAACGTCTCATCGGCATTGATAAAATGGTTTTGCCTATACACCGCAAAGGAGGGAAGTGATGCCTTTTCATAATCGCTTTTAGGTAACCACTCGTGGTAGATCACATCCATAAATTTCTTGAGATCACCATAAACACCTTGCAATGAAAAAACAGCACAAAATGTTTGAGGAATTCGCATAACACCTATTTCACCGCTTCGATAAAATTTCTTCTTTGCAGGCAGTTCTAAACACGCTACATAATGGCACTGAGATGACTCCACAAAGCGAGGATTGCTGTGGTGCAGACCTATCATTGTTTGCTCTTTAAACTCTATTCCTTGGCGCAATGCCCACGCTTGAAGTTTCAGCCACGCCGTCTTGATGCTGCGGTCATACCCTTTGTGTCTGACGTAGGCGACATCGAAACTTGGCATGGATGAGATCTTTACATGTAAAGGTTTATGGGCAAAACTAAAGTCCCTATTTTCATTGGCTTTGTCCACCTCTCGCCACTTGGTTGGAGTTACGCCAAAGTTCTCTTTAAAGGCTTGAGAGAAGGAAGCATTGGAGACAAAACCGACTTCGTGCATAATATGTGTGATGGTTGCATCGGGGTTAAAGAGAAGCAGGTTAGCAGCGTGTTCAAGCTTAACACGCTTTATATAGGCATGTAAACTCTCATGGGTTAATTCTTTAAAAATACGGTTAAAATGAAACGGTGATGTGGCAACGAATGTTGCAAGTTCCTCCACAGAGAAGTTTTTCTCAATATCGCCATGAATGTAAAAAAGTACCTCATTCACACGCTCGATATGGTCATTTTTCGTGATTTGTTTCTGTTTCATAAGGAAATTATAGCACAAATGGACAAAACTAATCCCTCGTTTTATGTGGTATGTCCAATCCATCCTCGCTATAATACGGTACATTTTTTATAAAGGCAGAGGATGCAAACCAAATTTGCAAAACGTGTTACCACAGCGTCACGTTCATTTACACGAACCATCTTAGATTTAACCGCACAAAGCTCCATCATCTCGTTTGCAGGCGGACTTCCGGATGCGGCACTGTTTCCCAGAGAAAACATCGAAAAACACGCAAAAGAACTCTTTGAAACAGGCGATAACCGCCTCTTTCAATACAGCAATGCTTCAGGCGTTGAAGCTCTCAAAGTCGAGATTGCTAAAAAATATCTAGGTGCAACTTCAGCACAGATCATGCTGACCAATGGTTCACAACAAGGGCTTGACTTGGTCTGTAAAACCTTTTTGGATGAAAAAGATTGTATCATCGTTGAAGATCCAAGCTACCTTGCCGCTCTTGGACTTTTTCACATGTACAATGCGACCATTAAAGCCGTACCACTTAGTTCACAAGGCGTAGATACGAAAGTGTTGGAAACGTTATTTAGAGATCATTCGCCTAAGTTTTTCTATACCATTCCTATTTTTCAAAACCCAACTGGCTACTCTTACACGCTTGAAAATCGTCAAGAAGTGGTTCGTTTGGCAAAGAAGTATAATGTCATTTTACTCGAAGATAGCCCTTATGAAGCGCTTCGTTACGATGGTGTTCAAACCACAGCCTTTGCTGATTTGCTCCCAGAGCTTACCATTGCACTCGGAACATTTTCAAAAACACTCGCCCCTGATTTTCGCATCGGCTGGATGAAAGCACCAAGTGAAATTATCAGTGCGCTCACGCTTTCTAAAGAGAGTACGGATCTTCAAAACTCAAAGTTTTTCCAGCATGTATGTGCTGCAATGATGCAAAATGGAGAGTTGCAAGAACATACCAAGACCTTGATTCAAGCTTACCGCCCCAAACGCGATGCAATGGTCAAATCATTACAAGAGCTTTTTGGTGATAGCATTGAGTTTGTCATTCCAGAGGGCGGTATGTTTATTTGGGTTAATTTTAAAAAATGCGATGATAGCATGAAGCTTTTTGATGTCGCCATCAAAAAAGGGGTTGCGTTTGTCCCAGGGAGTGTTTTCTTTGCCGACAAACGTGTTAGCTCTTATGGACGACTTAACTACACCAACTCAAATCTAGAACAGATTAAAGAGGGTGTCAAAAAACTGCATGAAGCCTACGCAGAGCTTAGTTAAATTCCACGTTTACAGATAATATTACCAAGCTGTGCTCCCACAGCACGGGCTACCACATTGCATTTCACTTTAAAGAGAAAGAAAATAGGTAGCCCTTTGGTTTCACCCAAACACTCATAATTTCCCATCCCTTTCGAGATAATGCACTCTGCTCTTTCAAAAATAACACGTGCATTTTCATTCATAAACTCCATGGCAAGCCCTGGTGTTGGCACGCCACTATCGACAATAACGGCTACGTCATCCATTCCTGAAGCGAGTGCGTCTTTACATGTAAGATCATTAATAATCGGACGACCTCTCACGAAATAATAGACCTCTATATTTTGGTAGAGCTCTTTAATGGTTTGAATGTAGAGTTTATCAAAAATCTCTTCACCGGCATTATCCGCCAAATAGACCAACGTTTGAGTACGCGCTAATTGCTGCTCAAGTGCCTTAAAATCATCAATCGCAAATGGCGTATGGTAAATCTTCTCAAGCTCTTCTTCAAGGTCATACAGCATCACCGCCGCAAGATCAATCACATTACCAGCCACAGCTGTTTTTGTCGCTTCAAAGAGTTTATTTTGGGAATTTTGAATTTTGTTTTTGCAGAAAGGAAGAAAGGCTTTCGCTTTTTCGGATGAAGCTTTTTTAAATTCAGCATAAAGATCACCGACATTTAAAAGCTCTGCCATAGCTTCATATAAAGGTGCGGCATTATGTGGAGGTGTTTGGTTCATATCAAACGCTTTGATGTGCTGATGTGCTAAGAGATCAATCGCATGAGCTTGCTTAGTGTTTACATGTAAAAGTTCACAAACACGTTTAGTTTGATCGTAAATACAGGTTAAACAGTGCTCTTGCAGTTTCATAAAATTCTTTTAAAGTTTGGTTGGGAGAAGAAAAAGGAGAGAAAAGGCAGTAACAACGCGTTTGCTACTGCCGAAAAAGTATTATTTTCTAAGTTCTCTAATTTTAGCAGCTTTACCACGTCTATCTCTAAGGTAGAAGAGTTTCGCACGTCTTACAACACCACGTCTAAGAACAACGATCTCATCAATACTGTCAGAATAGATTGGGAAGATTCTCTCTACGCCAACACTGTTTGCACCGATTTTTCTTACCATAAAGGTCTCACCAGTACCCGTACCACGTCTAGCGATACAAATACCTTCAAAATTTTGAACACGTTGTTTATCGCCTTCAACAATTTTAACAGCAACTCTAAGTGTGTCACCTGCTCTAAAAGCTGGAACGTTTTTCTCAGCAATTTGGCCTGCTTCAAAAGCTTCAATAAATTTATTTCTCATCAATTATCCTTTTTGTTCATTCATTCTAGTGCTTCACGCTAAAGCGAGAAAACAGATCTGGTCTGAAATATTGTGTCTTAGATTCAGACATTTTATTTTTTAAGCTTGTGATTTTAGCGTGGTTTCCCTTTAAAAACTCTGAGGGCACTGATTTATTTTCATAAATAGGCGGTTTTGAGAAACACGGTGCCTCTAATAGCGGGCTCTCAAAACTCTCCATGCTTAAAGAATCCTCATTTCCAAGAACCCCTTTTATGTTACGACTGATCGCATCACTCATCACAAGACTCGGAAGTTCGCCTCCCGTTAAAACATAATCACCTATGCAAAAAAGCTCGTCGGCAAATGTCTCAATGACGCGCTCATCAATTCCCTCATAACGTCCACTGACAAAAACCAAATGCTTCTTGAGAGCCAATCGTTTTGCATCGTTTTGCGTAAAAAGTTTTCCAGATGGTGTTGGAAAAATAATATACGCTTCGCTAGATTCTTGTTTAATATGACGTAACAGATCAAACAAAGGTTGAGGAAAAAGTACAAGCCCTGCTCCGCCACTGGCTTGATAGTCATCGACTTTGCCATGTTTGTTGTTTGTAAAATCGCGTGGATTTGCAAAATCAACACTCAAAAGCTCTTTTGCAATGGCGCGCTTTAGAATAGAATCTTCAAAATATGAAGCAATCAATCCTTCAAAAAGCGTCACATACGTAAAACGCATTAGGAGTTCTCCAGAATTCCTAAACCGTCTTTGCTTAGTACCTCTTTTTTCGTCTTATCAAACGCAATAATATAACGCTCAATGTACGGCAAATAAAACGTTTTAGCAAGCCCTTTTTTCACCAATGCCTCATCGGTTTTGATAACAAGATAGTCCGTAGCGGCAATGCGCTCTATCTCATCTACCATTCCTAGCAGCGTTCCATCTTCATCCATAACGCGGGCGTCAATCACATCAAACCAAAAGAATTCACCCTCTTTAAGCGCACACTCGTTGATAGAGTTTTCTTGTGTTGTAAACAAAAAAGTATTAACAAGCTTTGCAGCTTCTTCTCTACTTTGATACCCAACAAAAGAGATAAGCTCGCGAGATTGATTAAAAGAGAAGACTTCAAGTATCTCGCCCTTTTGGGTTTTAAACTTTTTGCCTTTTTTAAACTGTTCTGGAAAGTCACATTGTAGGTGAAGTTTAAGCTCACCTTTTAAGCCCACGAGTCGCCCAATTTGAGCGACTTCAATGAGTGAAGATTGATTATTCATCGTTAGCTTTGACAGTAACTCTGTAAGATTTCCCGTCTTTTGCTTTACACCCAGAGATAAGCGTCTTGAGTGAATTGATCATTTTGCCATCTTTACCAATTAACTTACCGGTATCAATTTTATCTGCATAGATGACAACTTCGCAAAATGTTCCATCAACATCGCTTCGCTCAACGCGTACACCTGCTGGGTTATCTACCAAAAGCTTGGCAAACTCTTCGAGAAATTTGTCAATCATGATTATTTACCAGTGATTTTAGCAACCCTGTCACTTAGCTTAGCGCCAACACTTTTCCAGTACGCAAGTCTCTCTGCATCAAATTTGATTGCTTGAGGATTGCTAAGTGGGTTATAGTAACCGATAGTCTCGATTGATCCACCATCACGTTTTTTTCTGCTGTCTGTTACGACGATTCTGTAAAATGGAGCTTTATTTCTACCCATTCTTGTTAATCTTACAACTGTTGCCATTTTTATGGTCTCCTTAAATTTTTTTCGACGACTTAGATTTACATGTAAAGCTTACATGTAGATATAAACCGTCACATCTTAACGAAGATGTGCGTGTTTACTTTGCGAAAGCATATTTTGAAGATCTTGCATTCCCTTCTTACCAGAGAACTTCTTCGCCATCTTAGCGGCATTGCCAAATTGCTTTAAGAAGCGATTGACTTCAACTTGAGACAGACCTGAGCCTTCTGCAATACGACGCTTTCGACTGTTGTTCAATAATTCTGGATCTTCACGCTCTTTTTTTGTCATTGAGCCAATCATCGCTTTAATACGTTTCATCTCAACAGAGTTTTCCATATCAACATCTTTGAGTTTTCCAGCCATCTGCGAAAGACCTGGAATCATACCGATCAAAGACTTCATACTACCAAGCTTTTTCATCTGTTCCATCTGCTCTAAAAAGTCATTAAAGTTAAATTCACCTTTTTTAATCTTTTTAGTCAGTGCTTTTGCTTGTTTTTCATCAATAATAGAACTTGTTTTTTCCGCCAAAGTTTCAAGATCGCCCTCGCCCATCAAACGGCTGACAATACGATCAGGAATAAAGTGTTCTAAATCTGCAACTTTTTCGCCTACGCCGATAAAACGAAGTGGGACATTGGTCTGCTCTGCAATACCAAGTGCGACACCACCTTTTCCATCGCCATCAAATTTACTTAAAATAACACCGCTAAGGGTAATTTTTTCATGGAAAGTCACCGCACTTTTTACAGCGTCTTGACCCGTCATAGAGTCCGCAACGTAAAAGATTTCGTCCGGTGTCACTTCTTTTTTAATGGCTTCTAGCTGATCCATAAGTTCTGCATCAATTGCCAAGCGACCTGCGGTATCCACTAAAACGACATCATACAAGCCTTCTTTGGCTTTTTTCATCGCGTTTTTAGCAATATTTACAGGATTAGCATTTGCATCTTCAGAATAAAGATCAATCTCATTGGCTGAACAGAGTTGTCGTAATTGCTCAACTGCCGCTAAACGTTGAAGGTCACACGCTACGACTAAAACTTTTTTTTGTTTTAATTTTAGATAATTCGCTAACTTTACAGTCGTGGTTGTTTTACCACTTCCTTGTAAACCTACCATCAACACAGTGGTTGGTGGTTTAGAGGCAAAAACAAACCCTTGACGTCCAGGAACGGTTAAGATGGTTGTTAAATTTGTTTTTAAAGAGCGTAAAAAATTGGCTTGACCAATTCCTTTTGCTTTCGTCTCAAGTTCTACTTGTCGCAATAAATCACGTACAATTTTATGATGGACATCCGCTTTGAGAAGCGCTTTTTTAAGGTTCTCTAGGGCACTTTTTAAAGACTTTTCATCATCACTGAAACGTATTTTATTGATGGCTGAACGAAACGAATCGGTTAAAACCTCAAACACAAATTATCCTTTTTGATCTATTCATGCATACCTGCTTTTGGCAAAGGAACGCAATTTTACAAAATAAATACTTTAAACTAAATTAAACCTTAAATTACGGCAACTATTTTTGAACTTAATATTTAATATAAAGCCCTAAAATACAGATTTCTATTCGTCTTTCTCTTTTTTTATCAAACGCTAAATTTTATAAAATCTTCAGGTTCTTTTGTTTGAAAAATATAACCTAATAGCATGATTTTAGAAGCATGTAACATCAAACGCTTAAAGGGTCGTCCACCGTATTCGGTATCTCCCAAAATAGAAGCACCAATGCTTTTAAGATGTACTCTAATTTGATGTGTTCTGCCTGTTTCAATGCGTACTTTGATCTTGGAACGTTTTCCCTCAATCATCAAAGGCTCAACATGACTAATCGCCTCTTTGCCATCTGCGCTGATTTTACTGTACGCCGTATTGCCTTTTTTAATGGTCATAATTGGGGCATTAATTTCTACGGGTTCAACAATCTTAGCTTCCACGATGGCAAGATACTCTTTTTGAACTTCTCGCTTCTTAAAGGCGATCACCGCACGTTTGCGGAACTCATCATCTTTTGTTAAGAGTAAAACGCCACTTGTTTCACGATCAAGTCTATGCAAGAGTGGCAATTTTTTGATCTCTGCGACTTCTTCTGATGTCATAAAGGCGGGTTTATCCACTGCCATAATAAACTCATCTTCAAAAATCACTTTTATCGGTGCAATTTTTTCAACTTTAAATTTAGTGGTTTCGATAAGTTCACCACGTGCAACACTTACTTTTTTACCCGCGGAATATACAACACCACGATCAATCAAATCTTTTGCAGCACGGTTTGAAATGCCCTCTTGCAAGGCTAATAATTTATAAGCTTTTTCCATTTTTATTTCCTAATATTTGCTCTAGTAGTGGCTCAAAGTCGCCACGATGAACGATAGTACTTTTTGGGTAAGTATCAATACTATCAAAAACGTTTTTTAAATCTTCAACTTTACATGTAAAAGCATTGTCAACGGCATCAAAAAGTACTTTTTGATTGAAAATAAATTCGCCACTGATGATCTTTGTACCAAAAAAAGCAGGCTCTAATGGATTGTGCCCACCGATGCCATCAACAAAAGAACCGCCTAAAATCACCACATCTGCAATGGCGTAAAGATTAATGAGTTCTCCCATTTTGTCGCACAAGATAATATCTGAACCAAACACATCATGTTCGGACAACCTTGCATACGCTTTGTTCTCATTGAGCGCATAGGTTTTCAAAAGCTTATCCACTTTTTCAAATCGCTCAGGGTGCCTAGGACCAACAATCAGTTGATCATTGGTCTGCAATGCAAGGTGCGATAAAATTAATTCCTCTTCACCCTCATGGGTGCTGGCTAATACTATGACCCTTCTAGTATCCATTTTTGGATAGACATGTGTCACAGAATACTCGCTAAATGCCTTAATGTTACCACTCACCTGAACGCTCTTAGCACCAAGTGTTTTAAGTCTTTGCTCATCTTCAATGCTTTGCGCAAAGATGAGATCAACATGGCTAAAAATCCAATGGTACAGCCAACCAAAACGAAGATATGAGGCATACGAATTATCTGAAATGCGCGCGTTCAATAAAACGGTTTTTATACCCTTTGCTTTTGCAACAATAAAAAGGAGCGGCCAAAGTTCAGCCTCCATAACAATCAGTACTTTTTGTTTGCGTATCCAAAAAGGCAAAAAGATCTCAAAAGGCAGATAGCGAACCTCTGCTTGGGAATGTTTACTCGCCTCTTTAAATCCCGTTTGGGTAATCACACTAATGCGAACATCCAAAGGTGAAATCTTGTCGATAAAAGGACTTAACGAACGTACTTCGCCAAAAGAGCACGCATGAAACCAAATGCCACCATCAGTAAAGCTGGGATTATTTTTCAAAAAAAAGCGTGCGGGAATGGAATCTTTGTATTTAGGCTTGAAGCGAAGGTACATGAGATAAGGCAACGCTACAAAATAGAGTAACGTTGCCAAAAGAGAGTAAAAAAAGCTCAAAGCTTACGCCTTTACTTCCTCTATCTCTTTGTATAAAATACGACCACAGTGTGGACATGTCACGATGTCATCTTGTTTTAAAACACTGGCATAGGTTTTATCATTCATTCTCATGAAACAACCATAACATGCCTGTTTTTTAACAGGAACAACGGTTGAATTTTGCGCCCATTTTCTAATTTTTTGATAAAACGTTAAGATTTTTTGACTCATCCCAGAGACAAGTTCATCTTTCGCTTGGTAAACGTTTTTACGCTCTTCTTCAATCGCTTGGATTTGAGAATCAATCGATGCTTTAATCTCTTCTGCTTCTTTAACAGCGTCTGCAATCTTTTCTTGTAATGCAGCAATATTTGTTTGTTTGAGATCAATAATTTTATCTAAACGGTTGATTTCATCATTGGCAAAATCACACTGTTCTTTTGAAATTTCTTCTTCAAGTTGAAGCGCTTTAATCTCTTTGGCTGTTTTAACTAAAGAACTTTTTTTAGTAAGATCTTTTAGTTTTGCTGAAAGTTCTGCAAGATGTGCTTCATTTTTTGCTTTTTTGAGTTTTGCATCCGCGATATCCGCTTGGAAAGACTCTGCTTGGAGTTTTAAATCTCTCTCTTTGTCTAAAGAAAGTTTCAACATTTTCTCAACTTTGGCAATTCTAGGGCCAAAATCGTCGATCTCTTTGTCTAACTTGGAAAGCTCAATTAACTGTTCTAAATACTTATTCATATCTTGTGTGTCCTCTATTTATACTCAAACGGATTTTTAGAATTTGACATTATAGCCTTTAATGGCAAATTTTTCAAATAATTGCCTAAACACTCTGGGAAATAGCGCTCGGACTCAAAGTGACCTATGTCAATTAATGAGAGGTTATTTTCTTTTGCCTCCAAAGCTTGATGGTACTTTAGGTCTCCACTTAAAAAACAATCAGCCTCAATTTTAGAGATCAAATCGCCTCCTGATCCAGTGGTAATGGCACAACGTCCAATCCACTCTTTCGTTCTCACCAAACGCACGTTTTCAATGCCTAAAACACGCTTTACATGTAAAGCCAAATCATCGAAATTTTGGTTCACATCGAAGTAGCTTACAAACTCTCTGCTCTCTTTGATTTCAAAGCCAAGCTTAGAGGCGACATAAGCATTGAGATGCGAGAGATCAAAGTTCGTGTGCATCGCAATTAAACTAATATTTTTTTGCACCATCCTTTGAATCAAATTAGAAGGATATTTCGCAAAATTAAGCTGTTTAAGACCACTAAAAATCAGTGGATGATGCGTTATAATAAGCGAATGCGCTGCTACTTCTTCTAAAAGTGAGCTATCGACATCAAGGCTAAGGTAGATTTGCTCTACTTCATCGTCCTTGCTTCCGATCAACAGCCCACTATTATCCCAACTTGCCTGTGTGGCAAATGGGCTAAGGGTGTCTAAAAAGTCGTAGAGTGCGCCTAGCTTCATTAACCTACAACTTCTTTATACTTAACAGCACACCCTTTAGCGAGTTCACGAATTTTAAGGATGTAGTTTTGACGCTGCGTTACCGAAATGGCTTTTCGTGCATCAAGTACGTTGAATGTATGTGAAGCCATCAAACAGTAGTCATACGCTGGCAATGGTAAGTTTTCTTCCAAACAACGCTTGCATTCGACTTGCGCGTTTTCAAAGTGTTCAAAAAGCATCGCGACATTGGCGATCTCAAAGTTGTATTTACTAAACTCATACTCACTTTGTTTGTGTACATCACCGTACGTTGTGACACCAAATTGGTTCTCATTCCATACAAGATCGAACACAGACTCTTTCTCTTGCAAATACATCGCGAGGCGTTCTACACCATAGGTAATTTCAACCGAAACAGGGTTACACGCAATACCACCTACTTGTTGGAAATAGGTAAATTGAGTCACTTCCATACCATCCAACCACACTTCCCAGCCAAGTCCCCATGCGCCAAGCGTTGGCGATTCCCAGTTGTCTTCCACAAAGCGAATGTCGTGTTTTTTGATGTCAAGCCCAAGCATTTCAAGACTTTTGAGGTAAAGCTCTTGAATGTTGTCAGGACTTGGTTTAATGAGCACTTGGAACTGATAATAACTGCCCAAACGGTTTGGGTTCTCACCATATCTTCCATCGGTTGGTCTGCGACTTGGTGCGACATACGCTGTTGCCCAAGGCTTTGAGCTCAAGCTTCTTAAAAACGTTGCATTATGAAAGGTTCCAGCCCCTGCTGGCATATCGTAAGGTTGAACAATTGTACAGCCTTGATCTTGCCAAAAAGTTTGGAGGTTTAAAAGCATTTGACTAAAGGTTAACACTATCTTTTCCTTTTACATGTAAAGATTATTTGGTTGGAGGGGTATAACTCTCCACCGCTTTATTCCACATCATTTTATATTTTCGCTTGGTAAATTCCAGTTCATCTTGCAATAGTGCAAGTTGCTTGGTCAATGTTTCCATTGTTTTACGATCTTCTTCGTAAAGCTCTTGCATTGAAAAAAGAGCCTCTTTTAAAAAACGATTTTCACTTTTTAGCGCATCGAGGGTCTCTTCTTTGGCATCTAAGACTTTTTCATGCAAACTGAGTATGGCGCCAACCGTTTTTTCCACAAACTCTGAGCTCATTGAGATGGAAGATCCATCATAAGCGTCATCAAGGACAATCCCTTTGGTAGCAGGAATAAGTGCATGAGCACTTCGGCTTACTTCAACAAAACATTGCCCATCTTCCTCTTTTGCTATCAGCTTGCCCTCTTCGATCAATGATTGAATGGCAGAAATATCCAAATTGACTAATTTACTAAACTCTTCAATCTCTAACCAACTGTTCATTGTTTTACCTTACTTATAGAATGATTTCAATACCCATAGAATCCGTTTCGACTTTTTTTGCTTTCAAAATACGATCTTCTTTGAGTTTTGCACTCAATTCTTCATCGCCGATTGCAAGAATTTGCATCGCTAAATACGCACTGTTAACCGCGCCTGCTGCACCAATAGCCACAGTACCTACGGGCATACCTCCTGGCATTTGAACTGTACTTAAAAGTGCGTCCATTCCTTCCATAACGCCACCTTTCATCGGAACACCAATAACAGGTTTCGTGGTAAGTGAAGCTACCACACCGGCTAAATGTGCCGCCATACCCGCTGCACAAATAAAGACTTTAGCCCCTTTGGCTTCAGCACTTTTAACATACTGATGGGTTCGCTCAGGACTTCTATGCGCAGATGAGACGATGATCTCATGCATCACGCCAAATTTCTCTAACGTCTTTGCGCACTCTTCCATAACAGTATAATCACTTTTACTTCCCATTATAATAGAAACAAACTTCACGCTCTATCCTTTTATCTTTGCTCTTAAAAATGTAAATCCAGGCACGATTGCTGGTAGCACAATCGCATTGGTATTTCCGCTGTGTATCTCATCAAATACTTTGCCCATTGGCGTTTGTAGTTTTTTGAAACACACTTTCCACGAACCCTCTTCTTTAAAAATCGTACCAATTTCATTATCAACAGCCTCAATCTTTGCAACTGAGGGCATAATCAATTCATAGTTTACATGTAAAGATAAAACGTCTTTACAAAGGCAGTTCGAGCCATCTTCACTCACTTGCGCAATCACTTGGTGTGTGCCTTCGCTAATCGAGTGCGCGAGGTTTTGTGTATCATTTTTTTCATAAGGGCGATTGACCAAATAGCCATCACTAAACCCTCTATTTTTAGTTGTGTCTAGTTCAGCGGTATATTTACTCGCATCAAACTGATTGGCATAATAATCATCAATCGCTTGACGATATGTTTTGGTGGTAATTCCCACATAATAAGAACTCTTCGTTCGTCCTTCAATCTTGAGTGAATCAATGACACCCGAATCCAGTATCTCTTTCACGTGAGCACTCAAGTTGAGATCTTTCGCATTCATAATATGCGTCCCCTCTTCGCCCTCTTCCAAACGAAAGAGCGTCCCACTCTCTTCATTATGGGCATAAAGCGTATAAGGAAAGCGACAGTCATTCGCACAGCTCCCACGGTTTGAAACACGTCCGCTTTGAACAGAACTAATCAAACAACGACCGCTGTAGGCAAAACACATCGAACCATGCACAAAAACTTCAAGCTCTAGCTTTGGTAATCGCGCTTTAATTTGCTCAAGATCTTTCAGGCTTACTTCGCGTGCTGCAATAATACGCTTCACACCCATATCATAATAGACTTCAGCATCAAGATAATTCAACACATTCGCTTGCGTGGAAAGATGCACAGGAATGTGTGGTGCAATCTTTTGCGCTAACTTTATAACGCCTGGCGCTGCTACAATAAACGCGTCAGGGTTCATTGCCGCTACACGCTCAATATGTTTTTCTAAAAGCGAAATTTGTGCGTTAAAAGGAAAACCATTGATGGTAACATAGAGCTTTTTGCCCATGGCGTGGGTATAGTTGATCGCTTCTTCAAAACTTTCATACGTAAACTCTTTGCCTGAACGTATGCGAAGAGAGAAGTGACTCACCCCCGCATACACGGCATCTGCGCCATAAGCAAGCGCGATTTTTAACTTTTCAAAATTTCCAGCAGGAGAAAGCAGTTCGACGTTTGACACCTATTTCTTTCCTAAACTAGCAATCAATGCTTCAATATCTTCACTGCTAACAACATCTTCTGTTGTTTCATCACCATGAATATGTACAGCTGAACTTACACGTTTAGAGTCGTCTTTAGAGCCTTCAAACAATGCGCTCATGTATTTTGAAAGGGCACGCATAACATTAATAACGCGTTCGATTTTTTGGCGATGAATATCTTGGTATTGCATAATGTCCATCGTCATCATGATCTCATCTTCCGCCATTTGGGCATTCATTAAAAGATCTTCAACACGATCCTTCATCCCTTTGTTGTCATCAAGCGCTTTTTGAAACTGATCAATTTTAGGAAATTTTGTGACTAAAGTCTCAAAAAGAGTAATGTTTGACTCAATGAGTTTAATAACCTCTTTAGCATTCTCTTCAGCACTCATCATAAAGTTATTCACAGTTTCAAGCTTATCAAACACTTGCGTTGCTTTGATCTCAGAATCTTTGGTAACATCATCAAGCTGATGCACCATTTTATGATCATCTGTTGGTGGCGGTGGCGGCCAAGACATTGTCGATGATGGTCTATACTCATGCATCAATTGAGTAGCAGCTTTATCTTTTTCCTCTTCTAAAGCTTCACTCTCTGTTTGTTCTTCAAAATCTGCACTCTCTTCAAGCGCCGCTTCTGTTGGAGCGGCATCGTCCATATCATCTAAATCGCCCGCCATCAAAGCATCAAGTTCTTCTTGCGTCATAAGCTTTCTCCTCAAAATGACAAATTATGGTCTATTATAGTGAACTTTTTATATAATTTAACTTTAAGACCCTGATTGAAGGACACCTATTATGATCATTGATTTACATAACCATACTATTTTATGCAACCATGCGGAGGGGAGTATTGAGGAGTATATTCAAAGTGCTATTGCTAAAAAAATAGATATTTTTGGCTTTTCTGACCATGCGCCAATGAACTTCGATGAAGCGTATCGTATGAGCTTTTCAGAAATGGATACATACGAAAAAGATGTTTTACATGTAAAAGAAAAATACAAAGATCAAATCAAAATATTACTTGCCTATGAAGTGGATTTTTTAAGAGGGTATATCGATGAGAGGGTCCTTAAACGCAATGTTGATTATTTTATAGGTTCTGTACATTACCTAGGTTCTTGGGGCTTTGATAATCCCGAATTTATAGGTGAATACCGCACTAAAAATATCGACGAAGTATGGGAGCATTATTTTGAAGCGATCGGCGCGATGGCAAAAAGCGGGCTTTTTGATATCGTAGGACATTTAGACCTCATAAAGGTTTTTAATTTTCTGCCTAAAAAAGATGTAAGGCTGATCGCAAAAGAAGCCATTAAAGCCATCAAAAAAGCCAATATGTCCATAGAACTCAACGCTGCAGGCTTTCGTAAACCTGTGGGAGAGCAGTATCCAAGCAATCCTTTGATGGAACTTATTAGCGAGCATGATATCCCTATTACGTTTGGTTCCGACGCACATGCTCTAAGCCATATTGGCTACCAGCAAGAGGAACTTCGAGAGATTGCAAAAGCGTATGGGTATAAAAAATGTGCAACTTTTGAAAGTCGAGATCGAATATTGGTTAATTTTTAAGCACCTTTTGCAATGTTATTTTCAGTTCAATCTGATAAAATTACTAAAATTTAAAATTTAGGAGTTACAACATGGGTAAATTCGTTAACAGTGTTGAAGAATTTTTCAAATACTGTGCTGACAATGAAGTTGAATTTGTTGATTTTCGTTTCACTGACATGAAAGGAACATGGCATCACCTTACATATACTATGGAAGCGATTAGTCCAGAGTCTTTCACCAATGGTATTCCTTTTGATGGTTCATCAATCGATGCTTGGCAGCCAATCAACAAATCTGACATGCTTTTAAAGCCAGAAGCTGAGAGCGCATTTTTAGATCCATTTACAGCTGATTCAACCATTGTTGTATTCTGTGATGTTTTTGACATTTACAAAGGTGAATTGTATGAGAAATGTCCAAGAAGTATCGCTAAAAAAACATTGAAGTACCTTGCTGAAACAGGTCTTGGTGATGTTGCATACTTTGGACCAGAAAATGAATTTTTCGTATTTGACGATGTAAAAATTAGAGATGAAATTAACTGTTCATACTACGAAGTAGACTCTGAAGAAGGTGCTTGGAATAGCGCTAAAAATTATACTGATGGCTACAACACAGGTCACCGACCAGGCACAAAAGGTGGTTACTTCCCAGTTCAGCCAATCGATTCTATGGTAGATTTACGTGCTGAAATGGTACAAACTCTTAAACAAATTGGTCTTGAAGTATTCGTTGTTCACCACGAAGTTGCTCAAGCACAAGGCGAAATCGGTGTTAAATTTGGAACATTGATTGAAGCAGCTGACAACGTACAAAAATATAAATACGTTGTAAAAATGGTAGCTCACCTCAATGGAAAAACAGCTACATTTATGCCAAAACCACTTTACGGTGACAATGGTAACGGTATGCACGTTCACCAATCAATCTGGAAAGATGGCAAAAACATGTTCTATAAGGCTGGCGAATACGCAAACCTTAGTGATATGGCTAGATGGTATATCGGTGGTATCTTGAAACACGCAAGAAGTGTTGCGGCGTTTACAAACCCATCAACTAACTCTTATAAACGTTTGATCCCAGGATTTGAAGCGCCTTCAATCCTTACTTACTCTATGCAAAACCGTTCAGCTTCATGCCGTATTCCATACGGTGCGGGTGAGAAATCAGTTCGTGTTGAGATGCGTTTCCCAGATTCAACTTCATGCCCATACCTTGCGTTTGCTTCTATGCTTCTTGCAGGAATTGATGGTATTAAAACAAAAGCTGAGCCTGTTGGTCCAATGGACGAAGACTTATTTGAACTTACACTCGATGAAATTAGAGAAAAAGGTATCAACCAAATGCCTCATACATTAAGAGGTTCACTTGAAGCGTTAATCCGTGACAATGACTATCTTAAACCTGTTATGACTCCAGAATTTTTGGATACATACCAACACTACAAATTTGAAACTCAAGTTTGGCCAGATGAGGCAAGACCTACTGCATTTGAATTTAAAACAATGTTCTCTTGCTAGTCGTTTTTTTATTTTGACACGCTTTTGGGGCAAAGCCCCAAAAGCTACGCTGCGCTATGCACTGAAGCTTGCCTCTGCGAGGCAGAATTGACTTGATCTTCCATCTTCATTTTTTTCACACTTCCCCAAGTAAAGATTGAAAAACTACGTTGCACTTGGCGGCTAAAGCTGCCCCTTACGAGCAAACTTGTTTTAGCTGCTAAAACATCAAACCACCATCGTCTTTAAGTTGTTTTGTATTTGTTTTAGGAAATGGCGATACATCGGTAAAATACTCTGTTGATCCATCGATTTTACGAGAGCCTACACCTTCTGGCATTTTAAACTCACGTGTTGTTTCCGGGTGAAGCTCTACATACTTGGTCATAAAGTATTTAAACGCAGGAGCTGCCGATTTTCCACCGGTTTCGCCTTTTTTAAGCGGTGTATTATTGTCGTTTCCATACCAAGTGAGCACCTCTATGTCAGGAGAAAAGCCACAAAACCAGACATCCACACTGCTGTTGGTTGTTCCTGTTTTTCCAGCAATTTCTATGCCCGAAACTTGAGCATTTTTACCCGTACCTCGTTTGACAACCTCTTTCATCATATCTATCATCAAATAGCTCTGTTTAGGTGATGTGATCGTCTGTGTTTTGGTTTCATAGACTTTTTCAACGCCTTGGCGGTTAATCACTTTTTTAACCAGTACTGGCTCAACACGTACACCGTAATTTGGGAACATTGAGTAAAAACTACTGTATTCTAGCGGTGAAATACCAAAACTTCCAAGTGCCAATGAAAGATCCATCGATAAGCCCTTGAAACCATCTTTTTTGAGCTCTTTATAGACACTATCAAGCCCTAAAAGAGATAACAAGTTAATCGTCGCCAAGTTACGTGAATGTACCAACGCCTCTTTGAGGGTAATAAGGCCTTCAAAATTACTTTCATAGTTCTTTGGTGTCCATGTTTCATCGGTTTCACTGTTGACGTAAGTACGTGAAATATCAGGGATTTCAGACAGTGGAGAGTATCCCCAATCTAAAGCTTTTTGGTACACAAAAGGCTTAAAGCTTGAACCTGGTTGGCGTTTACTTTGCGTTGCACGGTTAAAACTGCTCTTTGCATAATCAAGACCTCCGACCAGCGCTAAAATATTACCTGTGCTATTTTCCATAACCACCATAGCACCATTGAGCTCAGACGCATTCACATCTTTCCCAAGTCGTGACACCATGCCGTTGTAACCCACTTTTAGGGATTCATGTGCAAGTTGTTGTAATTTCAAATCAATACTCAAATAAATCTGAAAGCCACCTTTTTTAATATCGCCATATTCTGTACTCAAGCTTTTAATGACTTCATCGGTGACATAAGGTGCACGATTGCGTGTTAATGTCTCATCGAAAACCATAGGATGCTCTAATGTTGCCTTAGTGTATTCGTTCTCACTAATCCAGCCTAATGTGTACATACGACTAACCACTTGATTGGCTCTGCTTAAAGAGAGATCCATGTGTTTGGTTGGATCATACGAACTAGGCGCTTTTGGAAGTCCCACAAGTATAGCGATCTCTTTTAATGTCAGCGCATCAAGCGTTTTGTTGAAATACCCATGTGCCGCGGTTTTAACACCATAATAGCCATGCCCAAAGTAAACATGGTTAAAGTAACGCTCCAAAATCTGCTCTTTGGTTAAAGACGATTCTACCGTATAGGCTAAGATAGCTTCATTGAGTTTACGTGTTAATGTTTTTTGGCGTGTTAAAACGGTATTTTTAATAAGCTGTTGTGTAATAGTACTCGCACCCTCAACCATTTTCATCGCATGAATGTCTTTGACTAAAGCTCTAAAAATTGCTTCAAGGTTAATACCGCTGTGCTCAAAAAAGGAGGTATCTTCCGTTGCAACAAGCGCTTCGATCAAACGTGGAGGGAGGTCTTTAAAATCGACATACAACCTATTCTCTTCGTCAAAAAGATTCGCGATCAATTCACCATTGCGGTCATAAATTTGTGTGGTTAATTTAGGGGTATAATCAATAATCTTATAGGCATCGAAACGAATTTGTGCGTATAAAAAGATAATTGCCATCAATACTGCAAATCCAAGCATTGCTAAAATAGTCATAATATATTTCACGTTCTAAAACTCCTTTGTCTAAATCCAGACTCCAATAATTGCTTCGTATAAGCCTCTTTGGGGTCATGCAAAATATTTTTGGTTAAACCGTACTCAACGATTTTCCCGTTTTTAATAATCCCCACTTCATTGCATAAATGCTCAATCGTTCCAATATCGTGCGTTACAAAAAGTAGATCAAATCCGCACGTCTGATGAAGCAAGGAAATCAACTCCAACACCGTTGTTTTGCTCTCCTCGTCCAGTGCTGTTGTGGGTTCATCCAGTAACAGCAATTGTGGCTCAACGCTTAGAGCCATCGCAATGATAAGCCGTTGTAACTGCCCACCGCTTAACTCTGAGGGAAAACGATTTAAAAAATCGACATCTAAACCTACCATACGCAAATACTTTTCTGCTTGCTCGCGCGATGCCATAAACTGCTTCTCAATCTTCGTCAAAGGCGAGAGAGCCGTAAAAGGATTTTGAGGCACAAACGCGATGCTTTTCCCACGCTTTAACGCATAAGATGCATCATACTCTAAAAGGGACTCCAACTCTTGTGGTAACATCCCTAAAAGTGCTTTAAGCGTCAAACTTTTTCCACTGCCACTCTCACCAATCAGGGCAAACGACCTCTCAAAAGAAAACTGCACATCTAGCAGTGTTTTTGCCTTACTTTTGATGAGAAGTTGTTTACATGTAAAGCTCAAAAGCTCCCCTTTTGGATAAGAGAGCACACTGTTTTTAACGACTCAACGCTTTCTCCCAGCCTTGGAATAAGGCGTAAAATAGGCTTTGGAACCGTTGGCGGACGAATAGCTCCCACTAAAAAACCTTCATCAATCAGATTCTGCTGAACAGAAAGAGCATCAACACCTTCGCTCAAAGGGTACGCACAAATCAGCCCTTCGATTTTTAAACCTAAAATGGTTTGCACAACCGCTTGGTGCGCCTCAATCTCAGCTTTTAACGCCGCATGATTTTTTAAAATATAGAGCAACCCTTGGTATCCCAAAGCAATGTCAAATAAAGAGGGTGCGGTTGTATAAATGATAGCTTTGGCACGATTTTGTAAAAACTCGGCAATGTGTTCACTGCATAAAATGTATGCGCCATAACTTCCCAGCGCTTTTCCAAGTGTGCCCATCTTAATATGGTTGGCTTTAGGCGTAATGCCAAACAGATCAAAGACGCCTCTCAGGTTTTCCCCCACAACACCTACACTGTGCGCTTCATCGACAATCAAAAGGGCATTGTAACGATCGGCAATTTCGAAAATATCGCGATTTAAAAGATCCCCGCTCATCGAATAAATGCCTTCAACGGCGATAATAATGCGGTTATGATTATGCGTGTTAATCAAGCTTTCAAGATGATTGGCATCGTTATGCCTAAACAGTAAAACTTCGGCATCCACGGTTTTAGATGCTACCATACCACTGGCATGATACTCTTCATCCAAAATCAAAAGATCTTTTTTGCGCGGTAAAGCTTCAATAAGCGAAAAATTGGCTAAAAAGCCACTACCACACACAAGGGCTGCTTCAAAACCATTATGGCGTATCAAAAATTCTTCAAACTCCTGATGAATGGGATGATAACCATTGACTAAGATAGAAGCTTTGGGCGCATGGGTTTTATACATGGAAACTTGGGCAACCGCACGCTCAAAAAGGGTATGGTTTTGTGCGAAGCCTAGATAGTCGTTGGAGCTAAAATCAGCCAAATCATCACTGTACAGCTTACGGCTTCGGTAGCGATTTGACTTTGTGATGGCGTGGAGTTCGTTTTGGTACATGGTTATTGAGGTAAAAAAGGCAAAAGCTTCTCAACGCTCAGCCCCATGGCGGTACTTTGAAGCCCAACCACTTCTTTGATGTAGGATTTACAAAACCCCTCCACCATACACGCACCCGCTTTTCCTCTCCAATCATCACCTTCTAAATAAGCCTCTAGCGCTTTAGCATCAAAAGGGAAAAAGAGATAATCCGTGGCGGATAGATCAATGAGTTCACATGTTTTGGATTTGTAAATCATACAGCTAAGAATGCTGACTTTATTGCCACTTTGCGCTTCTAAAATACGTCTCGCATCAGCCTTATCTTTGGCTTTGCGTAAAATCGCTCCATTTGCAGTGACAACCGTGTCGGCACACAAAACTGGCATTTCCAAGTCATACTTTTCAAGGTAGCTTTGCATCTTTCCTTTAGTGGCATGATAGACAAAATGCGCCGGATCAGAAATTTGCAATTGCTCTTCGTCAAACCCAGCATCTCTTTGAATAAAAGGAACCCCAAACGTGGTAAGAAGTTCCGCTCTCGTGATAGAAGATGAGCCTAAAACAATCGTTTGCATCTTAGTAGCCTCGTAAAATCACGCCAAAGTAGACAGAAATGATTGAGAGAATCAGATTGAGAGGAATGAGATATTTGACCATCAAGATCACATTCTCTTCCACCTCAATATAATTTTCTTCGGCTAAACCTTTTTTGGCATTAAGGTATTTGAAATACATGTAAATAAAATTAAATGCTATAAACGTCCACAATGCCTCTTTCGTGTGTACCATAACGTAAGTCGCTGGATTGCCACTTTTAAAGCCAAGTCCAAGGTGCATAAACACTGAAGTAATGATGATAACCAACATGACTGGCACTAAAAAAACAATGTAGCGTCGCATCATTTCAATGCAGCTGCTAAATTTGATCTTTTCATCAGGGACATCCACTTCCACAGGCTGAATCACAAAACGCATCACAAACATACTGCCAATAAGCAATGCTGAACTGATGATATGTAAAAAGACAATGATTCTGCTAAAGTCACCGAATATATCTATGAAAAAATCGCGCATCATTTAACCTTGAAGAACCGCTTTTGCATACGCAAGTGCCGCAGCTTTTGCCTCTTCTATTTTTGAAGCATCTTTTCCTCCGGCTTGGGCAAAGTCATCTCGACCGCCGCCACCACCACCAACGATAGGTGCGATCTCTTTGATCCAAGCACCTGCTTTAATGGTTGCATTTTTAACACCCGCTGCGATTAACACTTTGTCATCTTTGACTTGAAGTAAAAGCACAGCAACGGACTCTTTTTCATTTTTAAGATCATCAATACGCGCCTTAATATCACCTGCACCCAACACGTCAACAATGAGTTCAACACCGTTTACATGTAAAGATTCCACTGACTTTCCAGCGTGCGAATTTAAAGACTCGACTTCGGTCTTAAGGGTTTTGATCTCTTCTTTAAGACGGTTGATACCGATGAGTGGCTCTTTGTGTTTAACACTCTCTTTAATCGCTTCAAGATCGCTTCTTAAACTTTGTGCGTAAGAAAGTGCCGCACTTCCGCAAATCGCTTCAATACGACGAACTCCCGCACTAACCCCACTCTCTTTTTGGATAAAGAAGCTGCCAATGTTGGCGGTATTGCTGACGTGTGTTCCACCGCAGAGCTCAACACTTGCATCGCCAAAGCTCACAACACGCACTTCCGAGCCGTATTTTTCACCAAAGAGTGCCATTGCACCACTGTTTTTGGCTTCTTCAACATTCATCAATTTTGTCTGCCCCGCAACACCACTCGCAATGACGCTGTTCACAAACGCTTCAATTTTCGTGATCTCATCAGAACTGAGCGCTTTTGGATGCGAGAAGTCAAAACGTAAACGATCTTTTTCAACCAAACTACCCGCTTGAGAAACGTGCTCGCCCAAGACTTTACGAAGCGCGCTGTGAAGGAGGTGTGTTGCACTGTGATGTTTTTCAATCTCCAAGCGAGAGAGATCCACACTAAGGCTTACCTCATCGTTGACATGTAAAGGCTTTTCAAGCTCTACGAGTGAAAGATTGAGGTCAAAAAATTTCTTCGTATCAAGTACTTTTCCATAACCCTCTATGACACCCTCATCGCCGCTTTGTCCACCGCTCATCGCGTAAAATGGTGTTTTCTCAAACATCACCCAACCGTTTTCTTCTAAACTTTGAACCTCTTTGAAGTTCTCATCTAAAAGTGCTAACACTTTTGTTTTCGCTTCTTTTTGAGTGTAACCCACAAAGGTGTTAAGACCAAATTTTTCAAGAAGTGGTTTAAACTCACCTTGAGTTGCTTTGTCTCCACTGCCTTTCCATGAAGCTTTTGAACGTGCTTTTTGTTCTGCCATCAAAGCTTCAAACTCGGCTTCGTTAACGCTTAAACCTTTTTCTCTCAGCATATCAGCAGTAAGATCAAGAGGAAAACCGTAGGTATCGTAAAGTTTAAATGCTACTTCACCGCTAAACATTGTTTTGGTGTTTGGTAACTCTTTTTCAAACAGTTCAAGTCCTGAAGCGATGGTCGCAAAAAAGCTCTCTTCTTCATTTCTGATCTGTTCAGCAATCACATCTTTTTTCGCTACAAGATAAGGGTATTGTTTACCCATAAGCTCACACAAGGTGTCTAAAAGTTTGTACATAAATGGAGCGCGGAGTCCCAAAAGGTAACCGTGTCGTACCGCACGTCTTAGAATGCGTCTTAAAACATAACCACGACCTACACGACCAAAGGTTGTGCCTTGTGCCACAAGAAAGGAAACAGCACGGATGTGGTCTGCAATAACACGGTAACTTGCACCCGTTTTATAAGCATAAGGCTTTCCGCAAAGCTCTGCTACTTTGTCGGTTAAAGGAATAAACAGTGAAGAATCATAGTTGCTAAACACGCCCTCTTTGACCGCAGTCACACGCTCCAAGCCCATTCCTGTGTCGATGGAAGGTTTTGGAAGTGGATGAAGTACACCCGCTTTATCTCTTTCGTACTGCATGAAAACAAGATTCCAGATCTCTAAGAAGCGATCGCCGTCTCCTCCCATGTAGTCTTCTGGTGTATTAAAATTCTCAGCCCCTTGATCGATGAAGATTTCACTGCACGGTCCACAAGGGCCTGTGTCGCCCATTTGCCAAAAGTTGTCTTTGTCGCCAAAACGCATAATGCGACTCGCATCAATGTGTTTTTTCCAAATCGCTTCTGCCTCATCATCGCTCTCATGAACGGTCACCCAAAGTTTTTCTTTAGGCAGTTTTAGCACTTCTGTGACAAATTCCCACGCATGTGAGATGGCATCTTCTTTAAAATAATCACCAAAAGAGAAGTTTCCAAGCATTTCAAAAAAAGTATGATGGCGTGCTGTGTAGCCGACATTATCAAGGTCATTGTGTTTACCACCCGCTCTGATACACGTTTGACACGTTGTCGCACGTGGAGGGTTTGGACGAGGTACTTCGCCTGTAAAAACACTCTTAAAAGGAACCATGCCTGCATTGGTAAACAGAAGCGTCGCGTCATCTGGCACAAGGGGAGAACTCTCGATAATCTTGTGACCTTTTTGTTCAAAAAACTTTAAAAACTCGGCTCTAACATCCATACTATTGTCCTATTTTTTTATGAAAAATTCATCTATTTTAGCTAAAAAACCTAAAGGGTATTATTAAACACCCTGAAAACACTCTATAAGAGGCAATTATAATGTGCATTTATCGTTTAAACGATACCCAACAATCCACCAACCAAGTACTACAATAATCGCACCCAAAAAGCCATTGAATGTTAAAAGACAAAAAAGCCCCATGATGATGGCGATCATACCGAGCACATAGCTTCCACTAAGCACACTAAAGATGGCAACCACAATGCCCGAAAGCCCTACGTAATTGAGATAAACCACTTTACCGAGAAGTGCTCTAAATTGACATACTGGAAGCAGAGGATCAGCAGCACACACCTCTATCCACGACTCATTCACAAAGACACCCTCTTTCATCGCCACAAAGACAACTGCCGCGATAACAAGGATAAGAAGTGTTTTAAAAATTCCGCACAGTTTAGCAGAAGAAAGCCACAACGTTGAGCCAAAAACCAGCACTAAAACAACCCAATTCAGCGCAAAGTCATTGCGCGCACTCTCATGCAGTAAAACGGCTAAAGCACAAATGAAAAGCGTCAAACCACTCACTTTTTCCATCAAACCATTGAGTTCTTGACGCTCTGTGGAAAAATAGATGACCGCATAGACAGTTGCAATGATACCCAGCGTTCCAACCTCAAAGTTAAGGTACCTTCCAGCAAACGCTAAAGAAAGTGCCATAACAAGCACCACGCTCACACTCAGAAGATGCAACACATCTTCCCAAAACGTTTCACTTTTAGGTTCACTCAGCGTTATAACACTCATAAATCGCGCCATAGAACCACGCATCTCTATCTCTTCGTCGATGAGAAAACGAACCAATTTAAGCCATGAAATAAACGCGATGGTAAGGCATAAAATCGCCCAAGCGTACTCTAAATTGTTCCGAGAGACGATCCAGTAAGCATTGGCTTGCCACGTGAGTGCCACCGAGCCACCAAAGAGCGTTGCAAACCAATACGGCGCTTTTTTACACGAACATGTTGGCACACCCCAAAGCCAAATGAGCCCAACCAAACTCAGCAGAGAGCTGGCGATAAAAAGCCATAGGGCATTGGGGAAGTTAGAGACAAACCCATGCAGGATGTGCTTATCAGCCCTATCCGCATCAAACAGTCCCCAAAAACCGCCCACAGCACCTTCGCTCATGCGTTTCCACGGCTGGTCAAACGCTTCGATAAAATTGTACTTCCATCCACCCTCTTCTGCCATTTTGACAAAACCGCGCGTGAAAATGGCTTGATTGACTGCACTTGGGTACGCACCTTCTCGCATACGCCCTTCGCTCGGCCATCCTGTCTCACCAATGACGATCTCTTTGTCAGGAATTTTTTGCTTCATCAGGTCGCGAATATTCCTTACATGTAAAAGCGCTTTGTCCACACTGATGGGCTTGTCTTCCCAGTACGGCAAGATGTGAATGGTGACGCGATCCACTACAGGAGCGATCTCAGGATGCTTGTTCCAAAACTCCCACACATCTGCGTAGGTGATGACCATATCGGGAAGTGCTTGTTTCACCTCGTGAATGTAAGCGACCAGTTGAGAAGCGCTCACATCGTTACGCAAAAGGGCTTCATTTCCCACCACAACGGTTTCGATGATGTCTTTGTTCTCTTTAGCCAGACGAATCGTCGTGTCGATCTCTTTTTTAGTCAAAGCCGCATCACTGCTCACCCAAGCACCAAGCCACAACTTCAGCCCATGTTTACGAGCAATCTCAGGTAACTCTTCCAGCCCAACGCTTGAATAAGAGCGAATACAACTCGTCATCGTCGCCAAATGCGCTAAGTCTTTATCCATTTGCTCCGCTGAAGGACGAAACCCTTTGGCAATGTTCATCGGCGACTCATCTTTACCAAACGGCGCGTAAGAGAGGCATTGCAGTTTAACGTTTGGATCTAACGTAATAAGGCTAGAAGAAGGCAAAGCCATCCAAAACCAAAAAAGTCCAAGCGACACAAACATCGCAATATAAAAAAGGATCATTTTAAACGTATGGTTCATATAAGGGTACTCCATTTATTAGACTTCTTGCATAACCTTTGAGACATAAAGAGTTTGAACAGAGTGCGTTAATTTTTAAAACTCAAAATTGAGTCATAGCCAAAGCTATGGCGATGTTTTTAGTTTTAAAAAGTGATGTGCTATGTCTCAACACTCTTGTTTCAATAGGTTATGCAAGAAGTCTATCAGTTGCGCGATTATACTAAAAATGGGTTTAAGGGTTTACATGTAAAGAAAGAAAGATAAAAATTAAGACGATTTGAAGTAACCTTTTATGCTTGTTATATTTTACATGTAACAAAATATTTTCAAAAGTTAAAAATTTAGCTCTTATCTCTAAGAATAAAAAAGGCTTGACATGGAGTTTAAAAAATATTTAACTTTTAAGATGCTGATTCAAGAATAAAAACAATTTAGCGAGTCATTGTCCTATTTCTTTACAGTTTACCCACGACGTGATTTGATTGCGATGAAATATATCTAACTCTTCTATCACCTTTAGCGCTTTGGGATGAATGTCATGAAATAATATAATCCCTTTGCGATGTAAAAGCATAAGAGTTATAGTCCTATCTTGCACTTGTTTCGTCGTTAACTTTTGGTTCCAGTCTTGCGAATCAATATTCCACAGCATAACCTTATCCCCTAGATTCCAAAGTCTGTTGACCAGTTCTTGCTGGCGTTGACCATAGGGCGGTCTAAACCAGATATGATTTTTGGATGTGCCTTGTAACTGATTGTCAGTAATCATACTGCGTGTTTTGTCATAGAATTCAGTCCAATTTTCGAGCTTCAGATGAGGTTTGTGCATATAGCCGTGGGAGCCGACACACATTCCTTCGTACAACTGTTTAAGATTATTTGTTCCATGTGTTTTTAATGCGCTTTCTAAATTTTCGCCCAATACAAAAAACATTCCATTGATATTGAGTTTGTGTAATTTATCGGCTACCAACGGTGTTTGTGAATATTTCGGACCATCATCGAAGGTTAGGAGGAATTGACCGTCCGAATAGTCAAATCCCTGTACTTCTCGCTCATCAAGCGTGTCAATCTCAGAGGTAATTCTAGGAAAGAGTGCAGCTAAACGCACCTGCTCATAGAGGTAATACGAAAAAAAAGTTTGAGAAGCTGCATACCAAGGAAAAAGCATTTGATTTGACTTGTATTCTGCAGATAGAGTGGATAAGTCGTGCCAATTGCTGACATTTTGACAAAGTTCTTGTTTATCGTTGCAACTTTTTTGAGCTTGTTTGAAATTATTGACTAAGTTATTTTGGGTAAATGTAAGCCATTTCGATACAGAAGCAAAATTGATGTTTTTGATGGAGGTAAATTCTGTAATCGAGGTTATATCAGAAAGATTGATACTATTTATTTGGCGAACATAGCTGATAATTTCATGCCGTGACGCATCGTCAAACGCGCTTTTTGAATGAATAGGATAAGGCCACAGGGCTCTATCAAATGTTGCTATTTTTTCTGGGCCATTGGCATAGCAAAAAATAGAAAATAATAAAAACCAGGTAATAAATCGCATAGTATTCCTTTATGATTGTGTATAATACAAAAAAAACACAAAAGGGGTTTATAGTGATTAAATTTTCTTCTCTTGTTTTATTATGTTCCTTGCTGAGTACAACTATGATAGCAGGTGAAATACAACTTTTATCTGCAGTAAAAAAAGATACTCCTATCACGAATGCGGAAGTTATTTTTCAAAAAACAGGAGAGACATCTATTAAGATTACTTCTGATGAGCAAGGGAAGCTTTTTTATGAAGGTTTTGGGGGTATTGATTCGGAAGAGACAATGATGATTATTAAAAAGCCAGGTTTTTCCACGTTGGTTGCAAAATGTCCTTGTAATGGGCTAACGTATGCATTGAGCCCCAATATGCAAAATCTGGATGGAATTCGTGTTGTTTTGACGTGGGGGAAAAATCCGCCTGATTTAGATTCACATTTGGCATATCCTGGAAATAACATCTATTTTGATTCTAAAGTAGGAGTACAAGCTAATCTAGACGTTGATAATATGACCGGATTCGGACCTGAAACGATTACTATTAATCAAAAACAAGCCGGTAAAAAATATCTCTATGCCGTGCATAATTATTACAGTGGCATTAGTCCTGACTCTAATACGTTGGGTAACTCAGGTGCAACGGTCAATGTCTACATCGGTCAAACTTTGGTTCGTACCTATCATGCAACGCCACAGAGTGTAGGCAATATCTGGCTCGTGTTTGGTATTGATGAGAATGGAGCATTTCAAGATATTAACAGCTATACAGGTACTACAAAGAATTCAGAAGGTGTCATCAGTATGATGCGTGAAATGGTTGGATCAGAGGCTTTTCATGTCGTAAGCAATGTTGATTCATCTCAGGCAAAAGCATTAAATCTTCAAGGTGAGCAACAATATCATCAGGGCCACATAGAGGACGCCATGTATTTGTTTCAAGAAGCAGTAAATCTCGCTTCCAATTACGGACAAGCGTATAGCAATCTTGGATTGACTTACCAAAAATTAGGACGCGAGGCAGAAGCATTGTGGGCAAACCGAAAAGCGATTGAACTGGCTAGTGGAAGCACTAAAAATACCGTACAGGCAAGTTCATTTTACAATATTGCCAAAATTTACGAAAACCGCTCCCAATGGCAAGATGCATTAAATAATTACCAAAAGGCACTTTCTAAAAAAGAGCATTCAGCTTATCGTCAAGGGATTGAAAGAATGCAGGCAAAATTGCAATAAAGAGTTTTGTCTAAACGATCCAGAACAATACCAAAACTCAGTTCAAGCCTCTAATCTAAAAAGAAAAGAGGCCTGAGCTAAACTTTTAACTTTTTGGCTGCCAATTCAATATATAAATGCTTTAAAACACCCCATACTTTTTTCTCTCAAAACCTCACGGAATAGTTCTTGTATAACCTTTGCTATCACACATTAAAGGATATACATGTCGATTTTGCAGTTTATCAAAGAGAATAATTTAGCGTGGCAACCATCATTTAACGGCGAGATCGGAAACGGACTCGTTGGTTACAGAGGCGCTTTAATCGTTGAAGAGGGAAAACAGCTCTCCCCTGATCGCATCTTGCCACCAAAAGTGCAAGCCAAACAAGTTTTATTGGTTTCAAACGACGACAGAGTCACTTTTTTTTCCGCTGAATTAGAGAGTATTTTGCATTTTGAAGCCTTTTTTGAGCGCTATAAAGCATTTTTTACCCCTGCAACATTGGTCGTGCTTTATGTCACCGATTTGGATAAAAACGGCACATTTACCTATGAAGGTGTCACTATTCATGCCTATTCGTTAGCAGAAAGTTCTGTGTGGAATGAACTGCTTGATCTCTCAGGACTCGACAAAAGTGAACTCAAAAAACTTGACAATAAAAAGAAAATCGAAGTGCTTTATGAAGGACTTTTAAAAGCAGACTGTACGGCAAAAACGATGAGTTTTGAAGAGGTACTCAGCCACAAAGGCGAGAGTTCCAAAAAAATTATGGGCGCTGTGTAACCTCTCTTTTAAAGCATGCTCTGTTGGATTTCATGCTACACTCTTACATGTAAAAAAGGAGTGAGCATGAAAATCAAAAAACTCTGTTCTCTTAAAAAAGATGACATTGAAAACTATGCAAAAAAGATCATCAAGATCGTCTCAAAACCAAAATTTATCTGCGAAAAATGCGCTCGTGTCGCTAAAGATGAAAAGCACTTGTGCCATCCAACATCTCTTAAAAAGCTCTAACGCACCAATCGCACCGCACCCATATACCCTTTCGTATGAGCATCCACACTTCCATCTATATAATTGATCGTGTAAAAAAGTGTCGGTAGCACCTCATCGCCCTCAAGGTAAATGGAAGCACTTAGATAATTCGCACCCTCACCTGTGTCGTGAAGTTTTCCAAACAGTGTACTATTGAGCACAGGTGATTTACAGCGTTCATCCACCAAAGTTAAAAGCTCATCAATGCTCGGCATTCGCCAACCATTTCCCAACGAGTGAGCGCGCTTCTCAGCCTCTTTTCGTTTGATCAGTTCTATTTCGCCCACACACCCTTTGCCTTTTTGCCACTCCTGTCCTAGTGAACATCGACGCCAGATCAAACCACTTTTTTTATCAACCACTTCGCCCTCTTTTGCGATCAATGTGGTGCTCTTAAACGAACACTCGGCCATTAAACTCAAAGTTGCTAAAAAGAGAAAGAGCAATCGTTTCATGGATACACCATTTTTTTACTCACACCGCCATCGACCACAAAATCGCTCCCCGTGATAAAACCATCTTCTCGCTCCAATAAAAAGCTCACAACCTCAGCAACATCGCTTGGCTTCCCAACCCTACCACTCGCATGCCATGCCTTTTCTTCTACCGTTGCCACATAGCTTTCATCGGTATTGATCCAACCAGGGCTGATGGAATTGACACTGACGTGACCTGAGAGCGACATAGAAAGCGCATGGGTTAAAGCGACTATGCCCCCTTTTGATGCAGAGTAAGGCTCAGTGCCAACTTCTGACATGTAAGCCCTTGTGGAAGCTATGTTAATGATATGCCCGTGATTTAAAAAGGATGCAAAGGATTGAGATAAAATATACGGAGCGGTAAGATTGACCGCAATGACTTTCTCCCAGTCCTGCAAATTCTGCTCAGTTAAGGGTTTATGGATAAAAATTCCTGCATTATTGATAAGTCCATACAACATATTTATTTCATTTTTAATCTGGCTGATTGTCTTTTGAAGTTCTTGGGTATTGCTAAGATCACACGTGTAAAATCGCTCAAAAAAATGATGTGTTGGTGTCTCTTTATCGAGGGCAAAAACACGATACTCTTGACACAATTTTTCAGCAATCGCTTTACCGATACCATGCGATGCACCTGTCACTAAAACGGTTTTCATAAATCACCTCCAAAACGCGTATAAAACAATAGCACACCAACACTTTATCCTCGCAAAAGAATGATTGGAGTAAAATACGCGATATTTTAACCAAAGGTGCGACTATGCAAATCCCTTTTATCGACCTCAAAACGCAATATGAAACCTACAAAGAAGAGATAAACAAAGAAGTTTTAGATGTTTTAAGTTCAACTCAGTTTATCATGGGTCCACAAGTGACAAAACTTGAGGAAAATCTAGCAAAATACACAGGTGCAAAATACGCCTATGCATGTTCAAGCGGAACAGATGCTCTTTTAATCGCGCTTATGGCGATAGATGTACAACCTGATGATGAGATTATCACGACTCCATTTACGTTCATCGCAACGGCTGAGACTATCGCACTTTTAAAAGCAAAGCCTGTATTTGTTGACATCGATGAGACAACCTACAACATTGACCCAAAACTCATTGAAGCGAAAATCACCCCAAGAACCAAAGCGATTATGCCCGTTTCTCTTTACGGACAAACAGCAGATATGGACGCGATTAACACTATTGCTAAAAAACACAATTTAGTCGTTATAGAAGATGCATGCCAAAGTTTTGGAGCAGAGTACAAAGGCAAAAAATCATGTAACCTAAGCACCATCGGTTGTACCAGCTTCTTCCCATCAAAACCTCTTGGATGTTACGGTGATGGTGGAGCGATTTTTTGTAGCGATGAGGCACTAGCGGCTAAAATCAAATCTCTACTTAACCACGGACAAGGCAAGCGCTATGAACACAAATACATCGGTATCAACGGTAGACTCGATGCGCTTCAAGCAGCTATCCTCAATGTCAAAATGAACCATTTTGAAGCAGAATGTAAAAAACGTATCGAAGTGGGTAACCGTTACAGCAAATTGCTTGAGGGTGCTGATGTCATCACCCCAAAAGTGATGGATGATCGCAACTCTATGTACGCACAGTATTCTATCCGCGTTAAAAATCGCGAGAGTGTCATGCAAAAGCTAAACGATGCGGGTGTACCAACAGCGGTTCACTACCCAATTCCACTTCATTTGCAAGAAGCTCTTTCATACCTTGGCTATAAAAAAGGTGATTTCCCTCTTAGTGAAAAAGTCGGAACAGAGATCATGAGCCTTCCAATGAGTCCATTTTTAACCACAGAACAACAAGATTTTGTTGTCAACGCAATTAAGGCATAAGTTATGGTAAAAGTAGCATTAATCGGTCTTGGATCTATGGGTCAAAACCACTACAGAGTTTTAAAAAGTTTGCCAGAATTCGAACTTACAGCATTGTGCGACATTCAGCAAACCAGAGAATACGATGAGCCTTTTTACACAGACATTGATGAAATGTTAGAAAAAGCGGATATTCAAGCTGTTGTCATTGTTGTTCCAACCTTTTTGCATAAAAGTGTTGCACTCAAATGCCTTGCCAAAGGCAAAGATCTGTTTATCGAAAAACCCGTAGCTTCCAATTGTGACGAAGCCAAAGAGATTTTAGAAGCAGCAGCCAAAGCCAAAGCAAAAGTGTGCGTTGGTTACATTGAGCGTTTTAACCCTGTGGTTGAGGCACTTAAAAACGAGCTTGAAGGTAAAGAGATCTACAGTATTGGCATTACGCGCGTAGGACCGTTTCCTCCACGTATCGCAGATGTCGGTATCTTAACTGACCTCTCTGTGCATGATATTGATCTTATTCGCTACATCACAGAACACGAGATCGAAAAAGTCTCTATCTACAAATCACAAAAAATTCATAATCACCATGAAGACAACGCTATTTTATCGTTTCAACTTAGTGGCGAGATCGTTGCAAGCATTACGACCAACTGGCTAACACCGTTTCGTAAACGTACCATCGAAGTCGCAACCAAAGAGGGTTACTATGAGGCTGACTTGATGGCACAAGATTTGACGGAATACTCAGAATACCAAAAAAACAACTCTTATGTCATCCGCAAGATCATGCTTAAAAAAGAAGAGCCTTTGGTTCGCGAACACAAAGCGTTTGCTCAGTACATTGAAACGGGTGATCGTCATGGTTTAAGCACCATTGAAGACAGTATGATTACCCTCGACATCTCTTCTCGAAAGGCATAAATGGCACAAAAAGCGCTTGTACTTCTCAATATGGGAGGTCCTAACAACCTAGACGAAGTCAAGCTCTTTTTGTCAAATATGTTCAACGACAAAAATATCATCACCGTTAACAGTTCACTTTTAAGGCGTTTGATTGCCTTTATGATTACCACATCGCGCACGAAAAAAGCACAAGCCAATTACGCCAAACTTGGAGGCAAATCGCCTCTGGTTGGTTATACTAAAAAGTTGGTTGAAAAACTCCAACACGCACATCCTTCTTTACATGTAAGTTTTGCAATGCGCTATACCCCACCTTTTTGTGAAGGTGTTATTCGTGAGCTTCAAGAGAAAGGGATTGAAGAAGTTATTTTATTGCCACTGTATCCACATTACTCCACCACAACAACCAAGTCTTCCGTTGAAGATTTCAAGGATGTTGCAAAAGCGTTGGGATATACGGGGAAAATAAGTGTAATTGATCGTTTTTACGAAGATCAAAACTACAACCAACTGTTGGTCAAAAAGATCAAAGAAGCATTAGGGGAGAATGATCCTTCACAGATGGAGCTTATCTTTTCAGCACACTCACTGCCTCAAAAAATCATCGCTAATGGTGATCCGTATGAGAGCGAAATCACTTTACATGTAAAGCTCATTGAAAAACTTTTAGAAGAGTCAAACCTTCATTTTAAAACGATTCACATAGCCTATCAGTCCAAGTTAGGACCGGTTAAATGGTTAGAGCCTTCTTTGGAAGACAAGCTCTCCTCATTAAACACTAAAAATGCGCTCATTGTACCGATCTCATTTACGATTGATAATTCTGAAACAGAGTTTGAACTAAGCATGGAGTATGCAGAAGTAGCGGAAAAACTTGGATTTGAACGTTATTTAGTGGTAAAATGCCCAAATGATGATGAGGCTTTTGTAGCCGCTATTGGTAACTTGGTTGAATCTCAGATGAAGGCGTAAGATAACCGTTATCGACTAATTTTTCAATAATTCCTTTAAAGACAGGAACCGCACTTTGCGCTGCAAAGTAAGCTTGGCGTTTCTTGGCTTCACGTACCAAAACACCGATAGTATATTTGTTTTTCTTATCATTTACAAAGCCAAAAAATGAGCTGTTATACACTCTTACGTATTCGCCATCTTCTGCGATGTGAGCCGTTCCAGTCTTTCCACCAATCTCTAAGCCTTCCATTTTAGTACCTGTACCCGTACCTTGTTGAACAACTTTGATTAAAATCTTCTGCATACGTTTAGCCACAGCAACTGGAATAATCTGAGGATCAGCTATTTTTTCTGGAAAATATTCCTGCCCCGTAGGAGAAACCATTTTCTTAACCAAATGGGGTGTTAATATGCGACCGTTATTGTTAAAAACATTATAGGCCTTTAGTATCTGCATAAATGTTGCATTCATACCATAGCCATAACCCACTGTTGCTTTATAAATAGGTGAATTAAATCTATTAAGAGCAGGAATAATGCCAGGATTTTCAAAAGGTAAATCTACTCCCGTTCGTACCGAAAAGCCAAAGTCTTTAAGTCCTTGATAAAACTCAACCGCATCAAGCTTCTGCGCCACTTGTGCTGTACCGACGTTACTCGAATAGGCAACAACATCTTCAACACTCAATTTATCCGCTTTATGCTCATCCTTAATGACTTTCGTTCCAATTTTATAGCTTCCTCCGTAAACATTGACAATATCATACGGATTAAGTTTATTGGCTTTAAAAAGTAGCGCAAAAGTGATCGGCTTCATAACAGAACCTGGTTCGTAAATATACTCAATCGCTGAGATATTGAGTGCCGAATAATCCTTTTTCTCAATACTATCAGGATTAAAACGATTGCTTGAAGCCAGTGTCACAAATTCGCCTGTTTCACTGTTAATGACCGCTACAATAATCTCTTTTGCATCAAGATTTTTTTGTTGTTTATCCAGCAGGCTTTCAATAATTTTTTGCATCTTTAATGAAATACTCAAATGAACATCATAGCCATCAAATCTTCGTGATGAGACACTATTGCCATCTAAAATAATCGCATTCGAAATATCACGCGCACCAACAACCAACGAATCTTGAACCGAAGAGAGGCGGTCTTCATAAAATCGCTCAATACCTTTAACGCCTGTTGATTTGGTAATGTTTTTTTGCTCAATCTTTTTAACATACCCAACAATCGGTGTAACGGAGTCTGAAGACGGGTAAAGTCTGTACTCACCACTTTCAAGGACACTTAAACCGTGCAAGAAAGCAACGCCCGTTTTTGGGTCTTCATAACTTTTAAAAACACCCAATTTATAAAGTTTTCGGGAGAGTTCTTGGAGGTATTTTGCACTTTTTGAGTCAATGCGATACGAAAGAACTGTCGTGCCAACATTGGCATTGAGTGTTGCAGCGACAGCTTTAGGGTCATCCCCACTGTACAAAGAGTAAAGCTTTACAAAAAGATCAAATTTTTTAGGATCAATATTGCGTGTATCAATAATTGCTTTATAGAGTTTTTGGCTCGTAGCAATTTTGAAACCATCAGCACTAATGATGTTTCCACGAAGCGCATAATTGACTTCACTGTGTTCTAATTTGGGCAATCTTCTATCAATGGTCGCCCAGTAAAAAAGCGTTCCAAGGAAGATAATAAATCCAATAAGAACAACAACAAAGAGGAAAAGGATTTTAATTTTTTTGGCGTCAGATTGTTCCATGTAGGCGAAAAATTAGATCTGTGTCCTAGCAATCTCTTTGTAAGCACTGAGCGCTTTATTGCGGATCTCTAACATCATTTTCATATTGGTTTCTGCTTTGTTAATGGCAATAGCCGCTTGATGCAAGTCTTTCACTTCACCTGTGGCAATATCAGCCATCGCTTTATCACCTTTGACTTGGCTGTCATTGACCTCATCAAGAGATTCTTGTAAAATTTTTGAAAAACTTCCATTAGTAGTATCAGTTTTAGCAACAGTTGAATTGGACTTATTGGTTAATGATGAAATGGTATCGATTGTACTTGGCATTTACCTTATCCTTTTAAAATATCTATTGCACTTTGTGCGATGGATTTTGCACTTTGAAATGCTGAAACGTTTGCTTGATAGGCACGTGTCGCCTCAACAAGGTTAGACATCTCAATGACAGGGTTGACATTGGGGTATGCCACGTATCCCTCTTCATTTGCATCAGGATGAGTTGGGTCATATTTGTACTTAAATTCACTCTCATCACGTACCACTTTATCCACTTTGACACTCATTATAGCAGGATTGGCATTTTCTTGCAAGAATGGGTCATCTAGCGGGTTTTCATACTCAAGCAGATTATTTTGACTGGCAATTTTTTCGTTAAGTGTTTTATTAAAATCTATTGCTTTGAAAACAACATCTTTACGCTGATAAGGACCACCTTCACTGGTACGGGTTGTATTAGCATTCGCAATATTGGAGCTAATGACTTCCATACGATAGCGTTGAGCAGAGAGTCCATAACTGCTAATATCAAAACTACTTAAATATGCCATTTTTTTTCCTTACAACTTCGCTGAATATTCAATAACGCTTTTAAAAATAAGACTATCTTTTTGCAATGCCGAACTTAGAGCATTAAACATCATGGCGTTTTTGCCAAGCTCTGAGCTCTCTACGTCTAGATCAACGGTATTGCCATCATTTCGAGCCATTTGACCATCACGAAGATAAACGGTTGCTTTAGAGTTATCAAACCCTGTTGCACCTGTAAGATGAGAAGCATTGGTTTGCGCCATCTCAAGTTTAGAAGATGTATTACCATGCTCACCGTAAATCTCTTTAGATTTTTGAATCAAAGTACTCTCAAAATCGATGTCTCTTGACTTATAAAAAGGGGTGTCGATGTTTGCAATGTTGCTGGAAACGAGATCTTGACGCATTGCTCTAGCATTTAAGCCTTCAACCATCAATTTGTTTGATTTACTGATCTCAAAACCCATCTTTTTTCCTTCCGTGTATAAGTTACTTTATATAAGCAAATTTTATTCCAAATAGCGCGATTATAAGGTTTAATCTATTTTAGTGTAAAATGATATAAATTCTAACTATACAATAAGAAACCATGGAAACAGATAAAATACTTTTTTCACTTAGCACCTTTGCCATCTTTGTCGGCATCGTTTTTTCATTGTCTTTGCCAGTGTTTACAACACTTTTCTTTGACTATTCAGAATATCATTTCTTTGTCCGACAATTTGCAGTAGGAATGATCAGTATAACCATTATGTGGGCACTTTCACAAGTTGATCCTGATAAATTTCTCATGCATATTGGTTTTACAATCTTTCTGAGTTGTCTTCTTTTAATGGGTGTTATGCACTATCTGCCAGAATCGCTTGTCACCTCTGCGGGTGGTGCGAAACGATGGATCAGACTACCGGGTTTTTCACTCGCTCCGGTAGAGTTTTTTAAAATTGGCTTTGTTTACTTTCTAGCATGGAGTTTTGCGCGAAAGCTGAACAACAATAAAAAAACCCTCAAAGAAGAGATGAAACTTATTTTGCCGTATCTGGCTGTTTTCGTTTTGGTTATCTACTTAATTGCCGTCATGCAAAATGACCTTGGACAAGTTATCGTCTTAGCCCTTACCCTTGCGGTGATGGCATTTTTTGCAGGAACAAGTTTGCAACTCTTTATGCTTGCAATTTTGGGCTCTATTTTTGTCTTTTTAGTCGCTATCTTTAGTTCATCTCACCGAATTTTACGTATTAAAACATGGTGGGCAACAATTCAAAATATGGTTCTTTCCCTTTTCCCTGAAAAAATTGCGGCTGTTTTAAGAGTCGATGATGCCCCAGAGCCTTATCAGATTTCGCACTCTCTTAATGCGATTAAACATGGCGGAATTTTTGGTGAAGGCATTGGAAACGGCATGTTCAAGCTAGGCTATCTTAGTGAAGTTCATACCGACTTTGCGCTTGCAGGCATTGCTGAAGAGGTAGGCGCACTTGGCGTTACATTTTTAACCTTAGTTATTATGACCATTATTTACCGTATTTTTAAAATCGCGAGTCGAAGTACCAATAAAGTTTATTATCTTTTCTCACTTGGCATTGGACTTTTAATTGTTTTTTCTTTTTTGATGAATGCTTATGGTATCACTTCCATTACGCCTATTAAAGGTATCTCTGTTCCTTTTATTAGTTATGGAGGTAGTTCTATTTTAGCCCTTGCTGTAGGTATTGGCATGGTGTTGATGATCAGTAAAAAGGCGAAATTATGATAGCTATTACAGGTGGAGGTACTGGCGGACATCTTGTTATTGCGCGTGCGATTAAAGAAGAGCTCAATAACCGTGGAATGAAACCTATTTACATTGGCTCAACGGCAGGACAAGATAAATCATGGTTCGAACACGATACAGGATTTGAAAAAACTTACTTTCTTGAGAGTCAAGGCGTGGTCAATAAAAAAGGACTTCATAAACTTGTGACACTCTTTTCTATCATTCGTTCAGCCTTTACATGTAAAACTCTTTTTAAAAAACATCAGATCAAATATGTTTTTTCCGTAGGTGGTTACTCAGCTGCTCCTGCTTCTTTTGGAGCTTTGCTTTATGGAATCCCTCTTTATATTCACGAACAAAATGCCATTCAAGGTAAGCTCAATTCCCTTCTTCGTCCTTTTAGTAAAGCCTTTTTTAGCTCGTATGATAAAAATGCCATTGAAACAAGCTACCCTGTTAGTGAAGCTTTTTTCAAGATCAGACGAGTGCGTACGCACTTAAAAACCATCATCTTTTTAGGTGGCAGTCAAGGAGCCTCTTTTATCAATGCCCTTGCGCAAAAGCTAGCACCATTACTGCATCGTGAAGGCATTGCTATTATTCATCAAACAGGCAAGAAAGAGTTTGAAGCGATGAAAACATTTTATGAAGCAGAAGGTATACCTGCGGATGTCTTTGACTTTTCCAAAGAAATTCCAAACAAACTTGCATCTGCTGATTTTGCTATTAGCCGTTCGGGAGCTAGTACACTCTGGGAGCTTTGCGCCGCATCGGTTCCTGCTTTGTTTATTCCCTTTCCGCATGCCGCCGCGAATCATCAGTATTTTAATGCCAAAATGCTGGCAGATCAAAACTTGGCGCTTATTTTGGAACAAAGCAATGAAATTGACGCGAGCTCATTGTTAGAGCAAATTAAACAGATTGATCTCTTGCATGTCTCTGAAAGATTGGCACAAACAATCCATGCAGGTGGAGCTAAAGAAATTGTTGATACACTATTACAAAACCCAAAGAAGGAGAAACCATGTTAGAAAATCTTGTTGTTCGTATTGCAACTCGCGATGATGCTAAAGAGATTGCAACTTTCAATGTGCTCTTTGCCAAAGAGACCGTCAATAAAAATGTTCCGCTCGCACTTACTACTGAAGGCGTTCACCAAGTCTTCGCTAAATTCCATAATGGATTTTATATTATTGCAACTGTTGAAAATGTCATTATTGGACTCGCGATGATTACGCGAGAGTGGAGTGATTGGAGTAATGGTGCCTATTATTGTATTCAAAGTATTTTTGTGACAGACCACGAACATGAAAAAGAGATTCATGATGCACTTTTAGATAAAGCAAAAGATTTAGCGAAAGAACATTATGATGTATGTGGCATTAGACTTTACGTGCATAAAGATGATAAAGCGACACAAAAAGCGTATGAAGAGTTGGGATTACAGAAAACAAAATACAGGGTTTTTGAAGAGACGTTTTAAACGAAGTGGTGCGCCCGAAGGAATTCGAATCCCTGACCTCCGGTACCGCAAACCGATGCTCTATCCAGCTGAGCTACGAGCGCACATATTTGTTTGAGGTCGGTATTATATCTTAGCTAATATAAATTAAGTATTAAAAAAAGAGCCAAAATGTCATTTAGCATACAAAAATCACTTAGAACATCCGTGCGAAGCTCTTGGACGATTCTAAAGCTTATTGTTCCTATCTACATTTTGGCAGATATTTTATTCTATTACGACCTACTTTCACACATTACTTTCATTTTCAAACCTGTTGTTTCACTTTTAGGATTGCCTCAAGAAGCAGCTCTTTCCATCGTAAGCGGACTTTTCCTCAATCTTTATGCCGCTATCGCCTTTGCTGCGCCATTGGGACTTGGAGGCAAAGAGTGGACAATCTTAGCAGTCTTTTTAGGCATTGCGCACGCATTATTGGTTGAAACTGAAATTATGAAACGATTGGGTATTTCAAGACTTTATTCCATTTGTTTACGCTTAATTGTAGGGCTTTTAGTTGGATGGTTAACTTCAAGGCTTCCAGATGAATGGTTCAACCACGCAACCATCAGTACTGCTCTAGCGCCTGAGCATCCAATCTTTACTTCTCTTTTTGAATTACTTCAAAATTCTTTATACGAATCTTTTTCATTGTCATTGAAAATTATTACATTGGTTACAACGCTTATCTTTTTTCTTGATTTTATTAAATCACTCCCCATCATTGAAAAACATTCTCAAAAAGTTAATAGCGGTTTTTCCATTTTGGTTGGCGTCATTTTAGGGATTACGTATGGAGCGGGTATATTGATCTCTGAGTATGAAAAAGGGATATTGAAAAAAAGGGAGATTCTTTTTATTGGTACGTATTTGATGATATGCCATGCCATCATAGAAGACACGTTACTTTTTATCATCTTTGATGCCAATCCTTGGATCATTATGGGCTTACGCTTTAGTTTCGCAACACTGGTTTCTTATCTCGTCGTTAAATACTCTAAAACGACTTAAATTCTTGTGCATACACTTCATCCAATAGCTCTATAAAACCAACGGGCTCCATATAGCCAGCAAATTCATCGATGATTTTGAGATTATCGGGTGATAAAATCAAATTGGTCGGAAAATACTTTACATGTAATGCTTGTGGTAAGGCTGGATCATCTCGTTGTATACTTACGTGTAAATACTTTTTAGCGATTTGCTGCGCATATTTTGGGTCATCAAAAACCTCTTTTTGCATCTTAATGCAATAAGGACAAGACTCTTTTGTAACCGTTAGAAGAATCAATTTTTTTTCATGGAGTGCCTTTTGACGCTCTATATCCAAAAAATCCGCTTTTAAAGAACAGATACACAATGCTGATAGCATAAAGATTTTAAACCATCTTCTCATCTATTTTTTCTCAAATCTTTCTAAAAGAGTTACAAATTCACTTTTTGAAGCTGCCCCTTGTACTTCATAAAGTACTTGGGACGCATCACTGCTTACAAAATAAAACGTTGGTGTCATGCGAGATGTTAAAAGCTCAGGTATTTCATCTTTATTAATGTCTAATTTAAGAAACACATAGTGACGATCCAGTCTGTTTTTGACCTCTTCTTTAGAGAGAACAAACTTTTCCATTTTTTCACAGTAAGAACAAGATTCCATCACGAGTTCCACCAATATCAGCTTCTTTTGCGTTTGAGCTTTATCCATTGCTTCAGTTAAATTTGACGCAACAAGACTTAGACTCATTATTAAAAATCCACACAAAATCTTGATCATTTCGTTACCTTTTTACCTTTTTGTTGCACAAGAAGTCCGATTATAATAAAAATTAAACCAATAAAAGTTGAAAAAAGAATCGTCTCTCCAACAAATAAGGAAATAAACAGCAAAGATAAAAAAGGAGATATAAAAATGAGATTAGCAATTTTTGCAGTATTTGTACTTAGCTTCATCGCTTGCAACCACAAAACAAAGGTAATGCCCATCTCAAATACTCCCACATAGAATGACCCTAAAAAGCCATAGAAGTTAAACGTCAGAGGATGTGCAGTTACAAGTACATAAATAAAAATGGCAGGTACACCACAGAGAAAATTGATAAAAAGACCAATCAAAGGATCTACATGTAATTTTGTATTATAAATCCAAAACAATGACCATAAGAGCGTTGAAAAAAGTGCTAAAAAAACACCTGTAAGATTTGAAAAAGAAAAATTCCAAAGATCACCGTGCGTAGAGATAACTAAAACGCCAAAATAGCATATAAGTCCTGCCAAAAAATCATAAATACTTAATTTCTGTTTCAAAATAAAAACAGAGAGGTAGGTTAATGTTAAGGCCCACGTATAATTGATAGGTTGTGCCTCCTGTGCTGGTAAAAGCTCATAAGCACGGAAAAGTATCAAGTAATAGATAAATGGATTTATTAACCCCAATAAGGCTAGTTGTGCATAAGTCTTTTTTGAATACGTTAAAAGAGTGCAAAATTTTTTTTGATAGCACATAACAACAAAAAATACACCTAATGAAAAGAATGAGGCATAGAATAAAAGCTGTAACGCATCGAAATAGCGTAATGATAATTTAAAAGCACTTGCAACTGTTGACCAAAGAAGTACAGAAGATAATGCATAAATATAAGCTTTTTTTTGATTTTTTATCAAGGGAGACCGCCTTTAAATAAGACGAAATAAGAAAGAATAAAGGGAGTAAAAATCACGGAACTGGCAGCGACCTACGTTTCCATCCCAGTAAGGGAAAGTATTATCGGCGATGAAGAGCTTAGCTTCCTGGTTCGAAATGGGACAGGGCGTTTCCTCTTCTCTATAGCCACCAGAATCGTGAATTAAATCTATGTCGCATTATAGCGAAATAGGCTTAATTCACCATTCTTTTGGTGATTTTAGTATTGTCTAGTCAACAAAGCGCTTTACACTTAATAAGGAAGTGAAATAGCATTA